>JBDLIZ010000033.1:0-19086 GCA_039714615.1 Pseudomonadota bacterium
AGTCCTCTACCGCCCAGGCTGTCGTCATTACCCAGCAATAGGATAGGTGGACATAATTGCTGCTCCTCCCGGGTTAGATCGTGCCAGCCGAGAGGCCCCGCACTTGCTGAGCTGCGAGCCGCTTCCTGTGGGTGGGTGAGTTCCAGCCGTGCCTGACGTAATAAGGCAAGCCCGGTAGTGAACTCACGCAGCTGACCCTCGAGCAGACCCGCGGCCAGCTGGGGGGTATCGCCACTCATGTCCATGGCTACCGGGACCTGAAAAGGATTGTTGGGGAATACCCCCGCCCAGGTAGATAGCGAACCGGGCGCGATCACCAATCCTAACGGGGCACGCCCCAGCCCGTGGATACCGGTGGAAAGCCGCTGCTGTAAATCACCGAGTTGCCGTGCAGTGCCTACCAGTCTGCGTAGCCGTGCGGCATCCACGCCACCACTCTTGGCCGCGGCCTCCACCTGTTGGGTTAGCGAGGCTAGCTGTACCTGACCCGGTTGCACGGCATCCAGGCCCTCGGCCAGGGCATCCAGGTCATCGGTCGGCAGGGCCTCGGTAAGAGTCTTGCGGATCAGTTCGACGCATCCCTGGCGGGTCTTATCGATCTCCTCGATCAAACCCTCGAGCAGGGGACGGCGGGTATGTTCCGCTGTAGCCAGTGCTAAGCGCACCGCGATCCTTTCACCCGAGCCCGCTTCGGCACCGTCGCCGCCCGCCATACTCTGCTGGGCCGAGCGCGAGAGCAATAGCGCCGGTAGCGGTCCGACATCGGAATGATCGCTTACTCGGTTGATGGTGGCTTTGGGGGTATCTGGGAGCTGTTCCCAGATACCCCATTGGGCGCGGGACTGGGATTCATGATCCGCTTGCTGAGGGCTGGCCAACAGGGCTTGAGGCTCACACAACTGGATGCACAATCCGCAACCTTTGCAGGCGTCCGGATTGATCGCCAAGGATAACCATTCCCCGGAATCCTTTTTCTTTCCATCCGGATCAGCAAAAAAAGGTTCGGTCAGGGCTACGGCCAAGGGACCTGTTTTCTCTAGCAGACCTTGCATCGCCTGTTCCATGGCCTGCTTGCGCTTGGCATCCATCGGCATCTTTTCCTGGAGCCAGGAAAAGGCCTCCTGGGCATACTCGCCTAGGGTGTTATAGTCCCCGGTTTTCTTGCGGGCCAGGGTATTCATGCGCGAGGCGAGTTTGCCGGCCGCCATGCGTAAATCGTTTGCGCCGGCCAGGCGGATGCCGGTATCGAGTAAGTCTCCGGCGGGCAGCGCCGCGACCCCGATCGCGGTATCCGGGCAATGGGTCCAGCATTTGCCGCATCCGGTGCATGCCTGGGGCTTGAAGGTCGGCAGAATGTCTCTGGAGTCGCTTAGATCACGAAAGCTGGAGGACAGGGGCGGAATGGTGCCGGTGGCCATATAGGGGTCAGGTGTCAATTCCGCGGATTCACCATAACGGTACAGTACCCCGACCTGGTCCCAGAAACGCGGCAGACTGTCATACTGGTCATCGATGCGTCCGAGTCGGCGCACGACCAAGGGGACGTCATCCCCCCTTATTACTTGCTCGGCCTTGTCTGGTGCTGTGCTTAACTGGTCATAGTCGATCTTGCGCACGCCTCCAAGACCGGCACTAAAGGCGGCGAGATGAGGACCTCGAGCGGTTTCATCCAGGTTCTTTAAGATGGTTTCGCGCTGCGCGATCACCTTGCGCTGGGTTTGTTCCAATGTTGCATTGTCAATCAGCACGCCGACCAAGCCGCCGAGCAGTTGTTCCTTGGCTAAATCAGGCTCGTCCTTGACCGTTTCATGAGCTGCCAGGCAATACAGACTCACATCTTGCTGACGAAGTCCATCGCGCAGGCTGTTGGGCAGGGACTGCCACAGCGCATCGTCATCTAAAGCGCTACTGCAAAGTAGCGCACCGCCCTTACGCAGGCCGGTGAGCGGTTTGAACAGGCGGTGATAACGGGGCGTGGTAAGGATTGCAAGGTCCACGGGGGTCTCATCACCCGGATCCCTCAGCGGTGCGCCATTATTGTCCGGGGCGTTGGTGAAACGATCGACACAATAGGATTCGTAACGCGACCAGAACAAACCCGGATGACTACGTACCCTTCCTCCCATGAGCTGGTGTAAAAAGGCCGCGGCATCCATCGCCAAGCCACGCCCGCCTTGGCCGGAGATTCGATGGATAGCCACCGTCGTTGCATTGCTTGGACGCAGATCCGGCGAGGGATCATTACTTTTTATTCCCAGATCATCGATCTGCGGATAATCGCGACGCAGTGCGTCGAGTAAGACTTGACGCTTCGGGT
The DNA here is from genome assembly GCA_039714615.1 of Pseudomonadota bacterium. Classification (GTDB taxonomy): domain Bacteria; phylum Pseudomonadota; class Gammaproteobacteria; order JAAEPA01; family JAAEPA01; genus JAAEPA01. The sequence continues at coordinate 2,318 of JBDLIZ010000033.1, forward strand.
AGATGCTCGAGGTCCGTGAGAATTCGAGTCCCAGATAGGTCGTATGGGTCTCGCCGTGCTGATGGATCTTGTTCTCGAGGTCCAGACACAAGGCGGTAAGATCAGCAGCGCGCAGTGCCGATCCGCCCAGGCCATAAGCTACCGAGCGCAATCGCGGGGTTTGGTTCGAACCGAGGGCGGCTCGCAAGTCGCGCAGCAGGGGTGGATCACCCGATAATGGGGCATCGAGGCGTTCCAGCACCGCGACTATCGCCTTGCCCTTGAGCTGTTCAATGATCTGGGTGGTCGCCAGAGGTCGAAGACAGCGGATGCCGAGTACCCCGATACTGAGTTGGTGAGCCTGCTGCATATGATCGGCAACGGCCTCGAGGGTTTCAACGGCGGCGCCCTGTGCCACCAGCACGATGGAAGCTTGTTCCAAGGCGTGGGTGCTTATTGGACCGAGACGGTTGCCCACTTGCTGGGTAAGCGAGGAGAAGGCATCGGTCAGAATGTCTTGCAACTGTTGTTCGAAATAGGGATGTCTCGCCGCCATGCCTAGGGCCCAGCTCTCCGGTCCTTGCAGCGCGCCGTGCAATACCGGACGATCCAGATCGTGCCAGCGCGGGATCCTACGGCGGGTCTCACCGAACAGCAGACGCTGTGCGGTCGTATCTATGGAGATGACGTCATCGGGCTGACCGAGATAGTCCTGTACCACTGCGGGTGAGGGCAGGTAGACTTCTTGGGCCGCCAGGGCTGTTTGTTCTCCGTCCATGACCACCAGCACGGGGGTCAGGATCGATTCAGCGACCCGCCGTGCCACCAAGGTCAGGTCCACGGCCTCTTGCACATTAGCGGCGATGAGCACGATACAACCCGTATCCGCAACGAAATGGCAGACCTCATGGCCACTGCCCAGTGGTGTGCTGTGAGTGGCCAGGGCGCGATTATCCATGTGGATGACCAACGGCAGGTGGCGGCCGGCGGCCATGACCAGCAGGTCTTGGGCCTGTGCCAAATCGGGCGCGGAGAGAAACACCGTAGCGCGTACCCCGGCCATGGTTTGGCCTATCGCCGCGGCTAGGGCACCGCGTGGACCCTCGGCCTCCCGACTGCTCAGCACCTTGCCGGCGCAGTTGGTGCCCTTGCGCTGTTGCTCCGCCTTCCAGGTCAGGGTGGCGGATTCAGCGGGAAAGGCGGCCCCTAGACCGGCCGCTTCGGCGATACAGGCCTCGGTCACCGCCACCGCAGTGTTGCCATCGAGCACCGTTTCTATTCCGGTATGATGGAGTTGCCGTACCTCTGATGAACTACTGATTAGACGGTGAAATAGTTTTACCGCCGAGTTGGCGAGACTAGGCATAGCGTTCCTCGCTCTGGGCTTGAGGTTGTTGGCTGAATTGCTGACCCTCCACCCATTGTATGGCATTGGTGGGGCAACGAAAGGTGATCTCGGGTATGGCCGGCCCGCCGCCGGAATAATCTACCAACGGCAGGTTGTCTTCCATCCGAATGAGGTTCCCTGGGGCATCCGCGGCGCAGCGCCCACAGGCATCGCAGGCCACTGCACAGAGTACCCGGGCGTCTTCACCCGCCAGGATGGATTTGCACTGTACCAACAGGTTGTGAGTCAGGGGTAGAATTTCGAACAGATCGCGTGGACAGGCCCCTACACAGTCACCGCAAGCCGTGCATTTATCGATGTTTACCACTGGCAGATGGTCGTCATTCATATGGATGGCATCGAAGGTGCAGGCTTGTCGGCAATCGGCCAGCCCCAGGCAGCCGAAGGAGCAACCCTTCCCCCCGCCGGAGATGATCGAGGCCGCTCGACAGCTCTCGAAACCGCGGTATTCCGCGATTTGGTGGGCCTGTGCCATCCCGCCGGCACAGTGTAGACGGGCGACTTTTTTCTCTTGCTGGCCGGCATCCACCCCGAGAAAATCCGCAATCGCCTCGACCACCTCGCCACTGGCGACCGTGCAGCCACTGGGTTGGAGATCGCCGGCGACGATTTTTTCGGCAAACCCCGCGCACCCGGGTTCGCCGCAGGCCCCGCAGTTGGAACCAGGCAGCATATCGTTCACCTTTTCGATACGCGGATCCGAGGCAACCCGTAGAAACCGATAAGAGATGGCCAGAATGGCGCCGAAAAACAGTCCCAGGCCGCCCATGATCCCCGGCGCTATGATGAGAGTGTTCATGTAAGGTTAGAGAATCAGGACAGGAGAGTGAAAACGGGTGCTGTCAGTGGCTAACATTTGTTGTTCTCCTCCAGAAGATTTATGTCGCACGCGGCTATTATTAGGTACCGCTCGATAACAATAAGGACTTCGCTTAATCAGGAATTAAAAGGTGCAGCACGCTCGATCAGTTCTTCCAATCCGGGTTCCTCGGGATTGAGCGGATTGCCGGGATGGATGCAACGCGCCGGGCAGACCTCGGCGGCCTGTACCAGTTGGGCGAAGCTGCCGGCCGCGGCGTCGCTGATTATCGCCTGTTTGTTTTCGTTATAGACAAACATCACTTGATTGATGTTGAGGCAATCGTTACAGGAGGTGCATAGCATACTGTCGATCCAAGGCTCGTCAAAGCTGACCTGCTCCTCCTCTTCTTCAGTAGCTGCTTCCTCCTCGACATCGCTCGCTGCTTCGGACTGCGCCGCGGGGGTCGGGGAGGGAGATGCGGAGATTGCGGTAGCCGTGGCCCCGAAACTGGGGACTGCCGTGGAAAAATCCATACCCATGAGCACTTGGCTCAGTCGCTGCATGGCCTCGCCGGCGGCCTCGTTACGCACCCGCTCGACCTCTTCCTCGTGTTCGGTCTGCAGACGTTGGCGCTCCTCGGCGGCTTGGGTCTGTTCCTCGGCGCGGGTCTTTTCAATGGCCAGCTCTACATATCGGTTGCGCACGCCAGACTGCTCCTGCAGGGTGCGCCAGTAGTTCTGGCGGTCTTGGCAGGCGAGGATCAGTTCTCTGGAGACGATCAGGCGGCGCAGTATGGCATTGCCATCCACTGCCCAGATGAAAGGAATACGCTGATAGGCCTGTTCGGGATCGAGGTGTAAATACTCATCCACCGGGATAAAGGCAGCGGATTCCACTTCCACCGGAATGAGACGGAAATATTTGCGAAGGCGTTCTATCAGCAGGGCATAATCGGCGAAGGTGAAGGCAATTTCGGTGGAGATGGCAGTGCCGTTTTCGTCGCGGTATTCGAATGGATGTACCGGCCAGTCCTTGGTTTTCTGCGGATTTTCACTGAAGTCCATGCGTGCCGCCGAGCTGTCTCCTGCCGCGGGGTTGATATGGAAGAAAGGGTGAACCCTACCCTCAAGGGCGGCACCCGCCACCAGCCAGGCGTTCAAGGCCACGCCCTTGCTTTGGTACCTCAACCCCGTGTTGACGATATGCAGACTGGTGCGGGTGGCGTCCAGGGCGGATAGGTATCCCTGTAGCAGATGAACATGCCTGGCAGGCGAGGATTGCGAGACCACGGCCTGACGGTGACCGATACCGAGATAACCCAGTTCGGTGCGGAAGCTCTGGAAGGGGCTCTCATCGATACCGGCACCGGGATTGTTAGACGGCTGGACCCGGACCAGAATGTGGATCGGGCGACCTGAATTCAGCAGCCTGGAAAAGGATTGCATATTGTCGCCGGCGATGCGGTCGGCGGATTCCAAGGCGATGACCGCCGGCACCAGCAGCAACTCATCCTGCGAGAAGGCCTCCCAATCGAAGTCGGTGAACCAGGGGTCATGGATGGTCGAGTCATAGATCCGGTCGATCTCGAGTTGAGCGACATGTGTTGCACCGAAGACCTGGGCGAGTTTACCGGCCTGTTCATCGAAGACCTCGGTGGTCCTGGCGCAGGGGTTGGGATCGCTGATGGCTTCGAAGGCGGGGGTCTCCTGTAACCAGGGTTCATCGAGTTTGCCCAGATGGATGAACCTGACCAGGATGGGATCCTCTTGGTAGCCCTCCAGGACCTTCAGGGTTTGTTCGATGCGCTGGCGCTGCTCCGCCGGCATCGCCTTGGTTCCGCGCGAGTGATCCATGACCCTAGACAGGGCCGCTGGATCGAAACGGGTGCCGCCCAGACCGATGCTGTCCCGGGCCATCCGGGGCTCGATAGATTCGTCCGATTTGGCCCATTCCACCTCCATTAGCTTTTTTAGGCCACGGATGAGGTCATCGATATGTTCCTTGAACTGCCGGCGTCGGGGAATGACCCGGCTGCGGATGGCATGATTGAGCAGGTGCAGCGCGGCGAATCGGCCATAGCCCAGGATTTGTACCCGCTGATCTACCGAGTCCAGAAGTTGGTCCAGATCCGACTGCAATCGGGTGCGGTCATCCTGCGCTAGATCAAGGTGCTCCTGCAAGGCCTGGCCAGCCTGTTCGAGAATGGGCTGGCTATCCACCGGGGCCTCGTTTTGACGCAGAACCTGACGAATATGGCGTTCCATCCAGGGCAGGTTGTCTTTGAGAATCCTCGCTGATTCGCCATCGGGGGCGAATGCCGCAACGGTTTGTTGCAGAAAATCAGCAATGGGCGTGGTGAGCTCCTTGGCCTGCTGCTGCCCATCGCTGCCCTCTGGGGGTAACAGAAACAGTGGGTAGGCGTATCGCAGCTTGGAACTATCGCGAAACGGGCTGAGTAAGGTGGGTAGAAAATCCTCGCCGGGTAACTCTAGTTTTTCCTTGGCGCCAGGATGGCCCAGATAGAAATGGCGCAGTGTGAGCATCAATTCACGCGAGGCACTGGCATCCTTGACCGCGCTCGGTAGGGCTGGCATGGACTCCGAATCACCATGGGGTGCCTGGATCTCTCGCTTGGCGGAATCTTCAGTCGTTGTCATTGTCGTTATTCTCTTCCGAAAACAGGATCCTGAGAACCTTTCCAGGTCCTGTAGAAAATGCCGTTTCTCTATACCGCAAGGCGGTCGAATACACTGTTGAGTGCGGTCAGCTTATCCGCTACCGTCATGTCCACGCCCTGGCTGGAAAGTTCGTCATAGCAGATGGCGTCGGGATTGTGATAGAGCAGCCCGATGGGGATTGGCGAGGTCTCTGCAGCGATGTCCCGGGCCGAGGACAGGTCGGCGGGGTCGTGTTTCCGCTTATTGGGGAATATGCGCTGGGCATTCTTATCGATCGAGATTCCTTGCTCATGGTTGAGCAGTAGTATCTGCGAGGGATCGTTCTGGGGATCCTTCATGAAGCCCGGAGAAAATACGGGACAGCGCTGCAGGATGCGCACAAAGCTCAGCCCCTTGTGTTTGTGGGCGGCGCTCAAGGTGGCATGCAGATGCACCGGATTCCAGTCGATGGTCTGCGCCACGAACGAAGCATTGGTAATGCCGAGGGTGACGGTGAGCGGGTTGAGCGGCGGCAGGAGGGCCCCGCGCGGATGGGTGTTGGACTTATAACCGAAGGGACTGGTAGGGGAGGTCTGTTTCTTGGTCAGGGCGTAGACGCCGTTGTCGAACACCGTGACCACCATATCCATATTATAACGGACGGCGTGGATCCAGTGGGCGGTGCCGATGGAGAAACAATCTCCGTCACCGGTGGCTACCCAGACATCCAGCTCTGGGCGTCTGGCTTTTACTCCGCAGGCCAGCGGCAGCGCTCGACCATGCAGGCCATGAAAACCATAGGTACCCATATAGTGTGGGAAGCGACTGGAACAGCCGATTCCCGAGACCATTACCGACATCTCGGGGGGGAGCTGTTCGTCGCGACATATACGTTGCAGTACAGTAAGGATGGCGTGATCGCCGCAGCCGGGGCACCAGCGGGCCTCGCCGCCGGCATAGTCGCCGATAGTGAAATAGCGCTCGTGAACATCCAGGGACCAATCCGCTTTCAGACCGAACATCAGTTTTCTCCTCTCATGCCGTTGACGCGGCGGGCAAGCTCTTCGTGTATTGTCCCGGGCTGTAATGGTTGCCCGTAGACGATTGACCAGCAGTCGATGTCTATCAGGGTATGGGCACGCAGCAACCAGGCCAGTTGCGCGTAGCGCCGGGTTTCCGGGGTGATCATGGGGGCATCGGGGTCGTCGCTGTAGTTGATCTCAACGGTCATCACCTTTTTAAACCGGGAACAGATCTCTTTGAGCCCGGGTTCCAACGGGGACAAAAATCGCAAATGCACCGACGATACCGCCAGGCCATCCTTGCGGCAGCGGTCTACGGCCTCTTCTATGGCCCCCAAGGTCGAGCCCCAGCCGATCACCAGCAGATCGCCCTCAGGCTCTCCATGGATCTCGGGGGGCTTGATGGTGCTGCCCAATGCCGCGAGCTTGCGGCTGCGCATGTTCATCCCGGTCTGGTTGGCGTCGGGGTCATAGGCCACCTTACTCCGTGGGGTATGAGCCAGTCCGGTCAGCACGTATTCGCCGCCGGCCATGCCCGGTATCGGCCGTGGAGAGAGCCCGGTTTCCGGATCCCAGTTATAAGCGGGGATGTTTTCGTCCCATGCCGATTGGTCTATGGGGGCAGCCATCCAATCGGCGCTGGCCTTAGGACGGGGATAAGGTTGTACACCGGTGGCCAGATTGGCGTCGGTGAGCAAGATGACCGGGGTGCGAAAGGCCTCGGCGAGTTTGCGCGCCGTGATCACGAAATGAAAGCATTCCGCGATGGTGGCCGCAGCGATCACTATCTTGGGCGCATCTCCCGGGGAGCCGAATAGCGCGGATAGCAGATCCCCCTGTTCAACCTTGGTGGGCAGTCCAGTCGCGGGGCCCCCGCGCTGTACGTTGACGATGACCAGGGGCACCTCGGCCATGACTGCCAGGGCGATGTTCTCCGTCTTCAGGGCCATGCCGGGACCGGAAGTGATGGTGCAGGCGGTCCTGCCCGAGTAGGACGACCCAATGGCAAAGGCGATGGCGGCGATCTCGTCCTCGGCCTGGTGCACAAAGCCGCCGACTTCATGATACACATCGCCGAGGTAGTGTGAGGCGGAGGTGGCCGGGGTGATGGGATACATGGACACCAGATCCATGCCCGAGGCCATGACGCCGAGACCTACCGCGGTGTTGCCGTTGCTGACGATGTATTGTTGTTCGGGGTCGTAGGCCTTGGCGGGGATTTCATAACAGAAGTCCAGCTGTTCCTTAGCGAAATCGGCGCCCGCGTAGAGCAGCTTCTGATTGAGCTCGATTACCTTATTGCCCTTGCGGCGAAAGGTGTTTCCGATCTCCTGGGCCGCCTTTTCGATATCTCGACTGTAGATGTGGGAGAGTATGCCCAGCACGAACATGTTCTTGCCCAGCCGCGGATTGGGTGTGAGTTTGAGGCAGGCCTCTTCTATAGGTAATTCGATGACGTCCAGGCCATGGCCGCGGAAATCGACGACCGCCGCCTTGTATTTCTCCACGATCTCGGGTACCGGGCTGGTGCGCCATTTATTCTCCAGCAATAACACTGTCCCTTTCTTATAGGCGCCGGCGACGATGCGCGAGTACAGCACCTGCTCATTGAAGGCGACCACCAGATCGGCATCATCCCCCATATTGGTCATGTAAGTAGATCCCAGGCGTATCCGGATGCCGCTGGCCCCGGCGGGGGAACGGACCGGGGGTTGGATTTCGGCGGGAATGATCTCAACGGTCCACACACCATTGCCCATCTTGGCGCTGATGGCGCCGAAGGTTTGCCCAGCCTTCTGGGCCCCTTCGCCGGAGTCGCTGACGATCTCTACGATGTGTTCTTCGATTTGCTGTGTTTGCACATCCCGCTTGGTGACGTCAGCGCCACCTTCGGTAACGGGGAGTTTTGCGGATGATTGTGACATGGCTGGGTTCCTAGTTCAGATGACCGGGAAAGTTTCGAGTAAATATAGTTTTTATTTGTTATTTAGAATGCTGATGAAGCGTAATTATTATTATTTATGTATTGTTATTTATGTGACTTTTATATTGCGCCCTATGATGTCAGAGTCAAACTGAAAAGTAAAATCAAAATATAAATAGTCTGCGGATGATGAAGATCCGGCAGTTGCCGAATAAATAAATTGCATAATATTTTGCAAGTTGAAATATTCTCTGGCAGAATGGTTTTGCTCGCTGGTTTAGTGTAAAAAATAATTCATAATCAAATGCTAATAATCAGAGGCTTATACTAAAAGATGTTTGCCCAGGCAGGGGTATTGAAAGGGAATGCTCTTTGCGAACCAGGTTCTTCCACCATGGTTGACAGCCTTCTACAGCAGCTAAATACTTCAGTCTCAATACAATATCCAAAGAGTTCATTGTCATGAGTGATGCAGCTTTGTGCATTGCAATGCAAATATAAAGTAAGCGATAAATTAGTCTGATATCGCTGTGACAAATGAACCATGCAATATGCATCTCGCGCCGTGGTTAAATGCATTTCCGGCGCATAAAGCTAGGATAAAAAAACAATAAACTAAGGCCGGATCCGACGGTTATGTTTTGCTGAGTGACCAAGTCGGGTCGACAATAAAATAAAGATATAATGTGCCCAGTCCTGGAGGTAATCCATAAGTGTTTAATAAACCGCCTTCCTGTTCCATTATTCCTGTTTCTTACTTCGTATGTGCTGATTGGGTTTCCCGAAACTCTGGAAACCTAATGTTTCGTCATGCCAGCATCCAAAAATTGCAGCTGAGAGCAGGTATCATGCCTGAGAATAGGGTGGGGAGATGAAAATTAAAAAAGGCTTGGAAGTCCCTGTTAGTGGTGAGCCCGAACAGGTCGTCCACGAGGGGCCGGATATCGCGTCGGTAGCCCTGTTAGGGAACGATTATGTCGGGATGAAACCGACCATGAAGGTTGTCGAAGGCGACCGGGTTAAACTCGGGCAGGTATTGTTCACGGACAAAAAAAATCCCGAGATCGTTTACACCGCGCCTGGTGCGGGAACGGTGACTAGAATCAACCGTGGTGCCAAACGTGTCTTGCAGTCGGTGGAGATTCGTTTGGAGGGTGATGAGGAGGAGACCTTTGCAGCCTACGCTCAAGATGAGCTCAAGGGGCTGTCCGCCAAGCAGGTAACAGAAAATCTTTTGGCGTCGGGGCTTTGGACCGCGCTGCGAACTCGTCCTTTCAGCCAGGTGCCTGAACCAGGCAGTACACCCCACTCTATTTTTGTCACGGCCATGGATAGCAATCCGCTGGCAGTGCGTGCTGACGTGGTGATCAATGAACACCGCCAAGATTTTATGAATGGACTGGTGGTTATAGCCAAGCTCAGTAAAGATAAGGTGTATGTGTGTAAATATCCGCAAGCCGATGTGCCGGTCCCGGATACCGCGCCGATTACGGTGGCCGATTTTTCGGGACCCCATCCCAGTGGGCTGGTGGGGACGCACATCCATTTCTTGGATCCGGTCAACGCGACTAAGGTCGTCTGGTATCTTGGTTATCAGGATGTGATTGCCATCGGTAGCTTGTTTACCAGCGGCCGCATATACACTGAGCGAGTGATCTCGCTGGCCGGACCGATGGTGAAACGACCCCGTCTGATTCGCACGCGTATGGGGGCCAATACCAAGACCTTGGTTCGGGATGAGCTGCAGGATGAGAATTGCCGAGTTATTTCCGGCTCCATGCTGTCGGGCCGGCGGGCCGCCGGATGGGCCAACTATCTGGGGCGTTATCATACTCAGGTCTCAGTATTACAGGAAGGAGGAGAGCGTCATTTTCTCGGCTGGTTTGGCCTGGGTTTAAATGATTTTTCCGCTACCAATGTTTTTGCATCCGCTTTTTTCAAAAAGCGTAAATTCTCTTTCAGTACCTCTCAACACGGCAGCCCCAGAGCGATGATCCCTATTGAGCCCTACCAGGATGTCATGCCGCTGGATATTCTAACCGTTCCTTTGTTGCGCGCGCTATTGGTGAGTGATACAGACTCCGCCCAAAAACTGGGTTGTCTGGAGTTGGATGAAGAAGACCTTGCCTTGTGCACCTTTCTATGTCCCAGTAAATATGAGTACGGGCCTGTACTGAGAGAAAATCTCATCCAAATCGAGAGGGAAGGCTGATGCGCTGGCTAAGACGTTTTATGGATGATTTTCATCCATTGTTCGCCAAGGGTGGTCGTTTTGAGAGATATTCTGCCATCTATGAGATCATCGATACGGTGCTGTTCACCCCCGGAACAGTCACGCGGGGTGCCCCTCATGTGCGCGACGGAATCGATCTTAAACGGCTAATGATCATCGTCGTGCTGGCGGCGATTCCATGCACCCTTTTCGCGCTCTGGAACGTCGGGTTCCAGGCCAATACGGCCATGGCCGAGTTGGGTATTGCCTCGGCCGTCGGATGGCGAGGCATGGTTATGGATTTCTTTGGCACCGGCTACGATCCCGGTAGCCTGTGGGCCTGTTTCTGGCACGGATTTATGTATTTCATGCCGATCTATGTCGTGACCCTGGCCGCTGGAGGCTTCTGGGAGGTGCTATTTGCCGCGGTACGTAACCATGAGATCAATGAGGGTTTTTTGGTGACTTCGCTGTTGTTTGCCCTGATCGTGCCGCCGGACATACCGCTATGGCAGGTGGCCGTGGGTATGTCCTTCGGAGTGGTCATCGGTAAAGAGGTGTTCGGTGGGGTCGGTAAAAACTTTCTCAACCCGGCATTGACCGGCCGCGCCTTCCTGTTCTTTGCCTATCCTGGGCAGATCTCGGGAGATGCGGTGTGGACCGCGGTGGACGGGTTCAGCGGGGCGACGGCGCTGTCCCTCTTGAATACCGGCGGCATGGACGCGCTGGCCCAGGCGGATATCTCCTGGATGCAGATGTTCATCGGTAATGTACAGGGCTCGCTGGGGGAAACCTCTGTATTGATGTGTCTTATCGGGGCCGCGTTTCTTATCTATACCAAGGTGGCTTCGTGGCGGATCATGGCCGGTGTGATGCTTGGAATGATTGCAACGACGCTGCTGTTCAATCTCGTCGATGGCGGTAGTAATCCCATGGCCGCCGTGCCCTGGTACTGGCATTTGGTGTTGGGAGGTTTTGCCTTCGGTATGATCTTCATGGCGACCGATCCGGTATCGGCCGCCACCACCAATGCCGGGCGCTGGATCTATGGGGCGTTGATCGGTTTCATGGTCATTCTGATACGGGTCGCCAACCCGGCCTTTCCGGAGGGCATGATGCTCGCCATACTGTTTGCTAACGTGTTTGCACCGTTGATTGATCATTTCGTGGTGTGGGCCAACGTCAGGAGGAGGGTGCGGCGCAATGTCTAACGACAATACTTCCAAGAAGAAATCCAAAGATAGCATGGCCAACGTATTAATCGTGGCTATCTCGCTGTGTTTGGTCTGTTCCGTGCTCATCTCCACCGCCGCGGTGGTGCTTAGACCCATCCAGGAACGTAACAAGGTGGTAGATCGGAAAAAGAATATCCTCAAGGCGGCGGGTCTGCTCGAGGAAGGTAAGGCTATCGATGAGTTGTTCAAGCAAATCGAGACCAAAATGGTGGAGCTGGCCACGGGTGAGTATGTGGAACATATCGATTTACAGAAATATAAACTCAAGCAGGCGCTGAAGGATCCCGAGCTGAGTGCCTCGTTGGAGGCGAAAAAGGACATCGCCAAGCTGAGAAGGCAGGAAAAATACGGTTTGGTCTACCTGGTCAAGGAACAGGAGCAGCTAAAAAATATTATCTTACCCATCCGGGGCGCGGGTCTGTATTCAACCCTGTATGGCTTTCTCGCCCTTGAGCGCAATGGTTCGACCATCGCCGGTATGAGTTTCTATGAACAGGGCGAAACCCCTGGCCTAGGAGGTGAGATAGAAAATCCGCGATGGCTTACTAAATGGCAGGGGAAACAAATCTATGATTCGACCGGCACGACTAAGATCGAGGTCGTCAAGGGGGCGGTTGACAAGAGTCGCCCAGAGGCGGTGCATCAAGTGGATAGCATCGCCGGTGCCACCCTGACCAGTCGTGGGGTAAGCAACCTGGTGCGTTTCTGGTTCAGCGAATCCGGTTACCAGCCACTGTTGTCTCGTATATCGACACCCTCGGGATAGTGAATGCTCTTCGGATCAGGCCTGTGAGCATGAAGCAGGAATATTAAAATGAATAATACGTATTACAAAAGGGGACAAAGATGAATGAAGATACCAAAAAGGTCGTTCTAGACCCCCTGGTGGACAATAATCCCGTCATCCTGCAGATCCTCGGTATATGTCCCGCCCTGGCAGTGACCACCTCGTTGTCTACTGCTTTGACCATGGCTATCGCGTTGACGGTAGTGGTGGCGTTTTCCAATATGTTTGTCAGTATGATTCGTCACCATATGCCGAGTAATATCCGCATCATCGTGCAAATGACCATTATTGCTTCGCTGGTGATACTGGTCGATGAATCCCTCAAGGCGTTTGCCTACGATCTCAGTAAACGGATGTCGGTGTTTGTCGGTCTGATCATTACCAACTGTATCGTGCTCGGCAGAGCCGAGGCCTTTGCCTCTAAGAATCCCCCAGGCATGAGCTTTTACGATGGACTTGGCAGTGGCCTAGGGTTCGGCCTGGTGCTGGTTGTGGTCGGGGCGACTCGGGAATTACTCGGCTCCGGAACATTACTGGGACTGCGGATTCTGACTCCAGTTACCGAAGGGGGTTGGTATTATCCGATGGGACTGATGCTGCTCGCACCCAGTGCCTTCTTTATCATTGGTCTACTGATCTGGGCGGTACGAAGTTGGAAGACCGAACAGGTCGAGAAACCGGCCTATCAGATCCGGCAGGTTCACCGAACCGAGGTGGTGTGATGGAATCGTATCTTGGACTGTTCGTTAAAGCGGCGTTCATCGAAAATCTGCCTTTGACCTTTTTTCTGGGGATGTGCACCTTTTTGGCGATCTCCAAAAAGATCGAGACCGCCATCGGATTGGGGGTCGCCGTAATCGTCGTGGAAGGGATCACGGTTCCGGCGAATAACCTGATCTTTCAGTATCTGCTCAAAGAGGATGCCCTGGAGTGGGCGGGTCTGTCGGGTATCGATCTGAGTTTTCTGGGTCTGATCAGCTATATCGGTGTTATTGCCGCGATGGTGCAGATCCTGGAGATGGTTCTGGACAGGTTCTTTCCCGCGCTGTACAGCGCCCTGGGTATATTCCTGCCACTGATTACCGTCAATTGCGCCATCATGGGGGGGTCGCTGTTTATGATGGAACGCGAATACGACTTTGGCCAGAGTGTGGTGTTCGGGCTAGGGGCAGGGTTTGGATGGGCGCTGGCCTTGGTGGCGTTGGCCGGTATCCGGGAGCGGCTTAGATATAGCGACGTGCCGGATGGTCTGCAGGGATTGGGTATCACTTTTATCACTACGGGTCTTATGTCCTTGGGCTTCATGGCCTTTTCGGGAATACAACTATAACAAGCGGTTTGATGTTTATCGGCAGATACAATACGGCGCAAATCTACATTTTTCTGACGCCAATAAAGGCCTGATGACCATGAATGGTGATCTGATTTAGGGGGTAAACATGCTAGAAATCGGCTTAGGTGTTTCGATGTTCACGGGGATCGTGCTGAGCCTCGTGTTGATTATCCTCGCCGCCAGAGCGAGGCTGATCAGTAGCGGCAGTGTCACCATCGAGGTCAACGAGGAAAAGTCTATTCAGGCGGCCGTGGGGTCCAAGCTCAATGCCGCGCTGGGCAATGCCGAATTGTTCATCTCGGCGGCCTGTGGGGGAGGGGGTACCTGTGGTCAGTGCCGCGTCAAGGTGTTCGAGGGTGGCGGTGCCATCCTGCCGACAGAGACCTCTATTATCACTAAGCGAGAAGCCGCGCAAGGCGATCGCCTGTCCTGTCAGGTCACCGTGAAGCATGATATGAAGGTTCAGGTCCCGGATGATGTGTTTGGCGTAAAAAAATGGGAATGCACGGTGCGTTCTAATAGGAACGAATCGACCTTTATCAAAGAACTGGTAATGGATCTGCCCGAAGGGGAAAAGATTGAGTTCAAGGCCGGCGGTTATGTGATGATAGAATGCCCGCCGCATCGGCTCAAGTACGACGAGTTCGACATCGAAGAGGAATTCCGTGACGAATGGGATCACTATGATATGTGGAGCATTGAGTCGATCGTCAAAGAAACCGTTGAGCGTGCCTACTCCATGGCCAGTTATCCCGAGGAAAAGGATCGCATCATTCTCAATATCAGGATTGCTACCCCCCCTCCAGGGGCGTCTGCCTCCGTGCCTACCGGGAAGATGTCCTCGTATCTCTTCAATCTAAAACCAGGAGACAAGATCCTCGTTTCCGGACCTTTTGGGGAGTTTTTCGCTAAAAAAACCGATGCTGAGATGGTGTTTATCGGTGGGGGTGCGGGTATGGCGCCGATGCGCTCTCATGTCTTCGATCAGTTGAAACGGCTTAAATCCAAGCGCAAGATGAGCTACTGGTATGGGGCCAGGAGTTTCCGCGAGGCGTTTTATGTCGAGGAGTTCGACGAGCTTCAGGCCAACAATGATAACTTTAGCTGGTCGGTAACCCTTTCAGATCCTTTGCCTGAGGACAATTGGACCGGCTATACGGGTTTCATACATCAATCCCTATATGAGAACTATCTCAAAGACCATCCGGCCCCGGAGGACTGTGAATATTATTTGTGCGGACCGCCGATGATGAATACTGCGGTGATCAAAATGCTCGAAGACCTGGGGGTGGAGCCGGAGAATATTCTGCTCGACGACTTCGGATAGTCTGTGCTGCGGGGTTTCCGCCCGAACAGGTGGCGATATCGATGGCGCGCCTGGATCAGGATGCTGGGGCTGTGTCTTTTCGTTAGCGCCTGTGACAAGTCAGCGGAGCAGGGGCAACTGTACCGTTTCGCGGGTTCCACCATGGGGACCCAGTATACGGTCAAGGTCGTAGGGCTACCCGCATCTGTGTTGCCTACCGCTCTGAGCGAGGATATTGTGCGACTCTTAGTGGAGGTTGATGCTAAGATGTCTACCTACCGTAGCGATTCCGAACTCTCGCGATTCAATGATGCCAGAACCACCCAGTGGTTCCCGGTATCCCAGGAGATGATCAGGGTTGTTGACGAGGCCCTCAAGGTTAGTAAAATGACCCTGGGTGCCTTTGATATCACGGTCGGTCCACTGGTTAATCTGTGGGGATTCGGGCCGACAATGCGCCCTGAAAGTGTTCCCGCTAAACTTGAGATAGAATCTGAACTGGCCCGGGTAGGTTTCCGGCATGTACATACCCGTGAGTTGCCGCCGGCATTAAAGAAAGACCTGGAGGAAATCTATATCGATTTATCGGCGATTGCCAAGGGCTACGCCGTGGATAAGGTGGCAGATCGTCTTGACGGCTTGGAAATATCCAATTACATGATCGAGGTAGGAGGAGAATTGCGGCTCAAGGGGTACAATACCCATGGGATGCCTTGGAAAATAGCCGTTGAGCGTCCTTCTCCCGAGGTGCGAGTTATCCACAGCGTCATCCAACCTGGAGACAAAGGGGTGGCCACTTCTGGAGATTATCGAAACTATTTCGAGCAAGAGGGTAAACGCTATTCGCACACCATAGATCCCCGTTCAGGTCTGCCCATAGATCACCGTCTGGCCTCGGTGACCGTCATTGCGGATACCGCTATGACTGCAGACGCCCTGGCAACGGCGTTAATGGTGCTTGGACCTGCTGAAGGCTATCGCCTGGCGGAACGGCACAATCTCGCCGCCTTTTTTGTAAACAAGTCGGTAGCGGGATTCTCCGAGCGAGAGACACCAGCGTTTAGCGGATATTTTATGGCGGATGAATAACTCATGGCCCTGTTTATACTCACTTTTATCGTAATCGCCGTCTGCATCCTAGGGATGAGTCTAGGTGTGCTGTATGGAAAACCACCGATCAAAGGTACTTGTGGGGGTGGACGAGATATCCCCGGTCTTGACGCGGGAGATGCCTGTAGCGGGGCTTGTGGGAATAAGGGTGATAGTGAAGCTCGCGCCAAGGGGAAGGCCTGTCGTAATAAACGGCACCGCAAGCAGGCTACCTGATCATAACTGCAAATATCCGGGGAGGTAATCCGTGTCAAAATCAGCTATTGTCAAAGAGTATATGTCGGCAAGTCTCGTTACGTTCACGCCCGAGATGGGGGTGCTGCGAGCAATAAATATGCTTATCAAAAATCGGATCTCCGGTGCGCCGGTGGTCGATAAGACCGGTGACCTGGTGGGAGTGCTATCGGAGCAGGACTGCTTGAAGATTGCCCTGACGGCGAGCTACCATGGGGAATCGGCCGGTAGAGTCGCCGAATATATGCAACCGATTGTCAAGACCGTAGACGCAGATGCCAGCATCGTGGAGGTAGCCACCATGTTTCTCCAGGATGGTTATCGTCGCTACCCGGTTTTGAAAGACAACCGATTGGTTGGACAGATTAGTCGCCGAGGCGTCCTAAGGGCGCTAGAGGCATTGTGGTAAACGAGGGCTAGTAGCAATGGTAAAACAAAGAGCGCTTATTGATCATGATCTGGCACCCTTGGTTAGCGATCTTTTCAATGACGCTAAGATCGAAACCGATGTGGTTACCCCTAGGGAAGGAAGCTTAGCGGCGCTGGTGCGCTTTGGGAAATATTCTGCCATGATGATCAGGGGCCGGACTCGGATTCCTGCAGAGGTCATGGAGGCAGGGGGGAGGCATGTCAGGGTGATCGGAGTGGTGGGTGATACCCTGAATAACCTCAGCACCATGGATGCGACCAATAATGGCATCGTGGTCAAAATGACCGAATATGGCAATACCTTCGAGGCGGCCAAGCTGACGAAACGGCT
>JBDLIZ010000034.1:0-18655 GCA_039714615.1 Pseudomonadota bacterium
CGAGTTGTCCGTCGGTTCATGGACGTTCACGCTCTGTGTATTCGCCGGTGGTTTCGCTACCGCCTATTTTGTCAGGAAGCAATGGCTATGATGGGCCCGCTGGCCAAGACCGGTGCCATCACCGCCGACACCAACCTGGGGCTGGCAGTTCTGCTCGGCTTTCTGTTCGGCTTTACCCTTCAGCGGCTCGGTTATACCCATGGCACCAAGATCGGCCGTGTCTTTTATATGCGTGACGTGGATGTGCCTATAGGCATGTTCAGCGCCATTGTCACTGCTATGTTGGGCTTCTGGGGTTTATCCTTGCTGGGGCTGATCGATACGGCTCAGTTCTATTTCCTCCCCACCTATCTATTTCCCATGGCGGTTGGGGGGGTGATCTTTGGTGTGGGCATGGCCGTAGGCGGTTACTGTCCAGGTACCGCTCTGGCCTCTACATTCACCGGGAAGATCGATGCCTTGATATTCCTCGTCGGCTTTTTCATCGGCACTCTGCTGTTCGGCGACTTATTCCCGATATGGGGAGATTTCTACCAAGCCGACTACCGCGGCGTGTTCAGACTCGACCAGCTCTTCGGTTGGAATCTTGGCTTGGTTATCTTGTTTATCGCGGTGGTCGCCATCATCGGCATCTGCGTCTTTCGTCGGCTGCAGAGCTATATCTGGGGGGGAAAGGTTGTGTGCGCCATGTCCCGTTGGGAGAAATTTCCGGCAGTCGTGGCGGTTGGCGTTGCACTGCTTATCGCCTTTTTCCCCACCGATGATTTCTTCGCCATAGAAAAGACAGTGGGCAGCGTTGCCGGTTGGCAGCGGCCAGATCCGCAAAGGCGGGTGTATCTCGATCCGCTGGAAGTGGGGAAGGTTCTTTACGACAATGCGGACCGTACAGAGTGTCTCGACCTGCGTCCCGCGGAACAGTTTGTCCGCGGACACTTACCCGGCGCCCTCAATGTGGATCTGGACGAGATCTATGAAATGAGGATGCAGGAGGGGACGGTGGCTCTGCTCTACGGCGGCAATCCTGAGGATAGCGTGGAAGCTCTTGAGGTTCTATGGAGTGCGGGGATGCGCGCCTACGTAGCCGAGACTGACTATGCCGAACTTCAGCGCCTCTACCTAGCCCCCTTGACGCCGTCTGTATTGGAAGGGCTCAGCGAGGCCCAACAGGCCGAGCTGCGGACCTACCGGGCCCTGTTCCAAGGGTTGGGCACCCCAGATAGCGGATCTGAGTCCAGTGTCCCTCCCACTTCCTCTGAGTAACTCATCTTATGGATAGACGGGAGTTTATCAAATTGGCGGGCACGCTGGCCGGTGGCGCGGTGGTGGGTCCAGCCCTACTCAATGGTTGCAGCACCGCACCGCCACCACCCGGCAGTGGTGAGGTCAAGACTACCCCGACCATCTGCGATATCTGCTTCTGGAAGTGTGCCGCTCTGGTGCATACGGAAGACGGCAGGCCCTGGAAGGTTACCGGTCACCCCGAGGACCTGCACAGCGGTGGTCGCCTGTGTACACGAGGCACCGGGGGACTAGGGGCCTATCTCGACCGGGACCGCCTGAAAAGGCCGTTGCTGAGGGTCGACAAGGGAGGAAAGCAGCGTTTCGAACCGGTTTCCTGGGATGAGGCCTTGGGCTTCATCGCCCAACGGATGCAGGCCATTGCCGAAAAGCATGGGCCGGACCGGATGGCCTTGTTCAGCCACGGTGCTAGCGGCGCCCACTTCCGCCATTTGCTGCGTGCCTATGGTTGTGAAAGCTTTGCCGAGGCATCCTTCGCCCAGTGTCGGGGTCCCCGGGAGGTGGCTTTCTACCTGACCTTTGGAGAGACGCTCGGGGGCCAGGATCGCACCGATATGGCCCATTCCCGCTGTATCGTGTTGCTCGGTTACCATTTGGGGGAAAATCTACACAACGCCCAGGTCCAGACCTTTGCTCAGGCGATGCGCAACGGGGCTACCATTATAACGGTCGATCCCCGTTTCTCGGTAGCCGCCAGCAAGTCCACTCATTGGTTAGCGATTAAACCGGGCACGGATCTGGCTCTGTTGCTGACGTGGATAAACGTGATTATCTCCGAGGGGCTCTACGATAAATCCTATGTTCAGCAACACACCCAAGGCTTCGAGCAGTTAGCGGCTCATGTGCGCACTCACACCCCTGAATGGGCCTACCTGGAGACCGGCATCGATCCGAACCGGATTTATACCACGGCGCGGGAGATGGCCAAGGCGGCGCCGGCGACCCTGGTTCATCCCGGCCGTCACGTCTCCTGGTATGGTGACGATACCCAAAGGGAGCGCGCTATTGCCATCCTCAATGCCCTGCTTGGCTCATGGGGGTGCAAGGGCGGGTTCTACAACCCAGAGACCGTGGCGCTGCCCAAATATCCGTTGCCACCCTATCCCAAACCGGCCAGCACCTGGGAGGCGGCACATGCCGGCAGATACCCGATGGCCTACACGGGGGTTACCAATGCCCTGATCGAGCACTCCATCGGTCCGGATGCCCATTATCGGGCCTGGATAGTCTCTGGCACCAATCTGCCCCTTTCCGTGCCGGGGATCGGCAAGTCGCTGCAGCAGGCGGCGGACAGCCTCGACCTGATCGTTGCCGTCGACATCATCCCCTCTGAAGTCACTGGTTATGCCGATGTAATTCTTCCGGAGTGTACCTATCTGGAGCGTTATGATGACTTGCGCAATGCTCCGGAGCGTCGGCCTTCATTGGCCCTGCGCATGCCGGCCTTCGAGCCTAAATACGATTCTAAACCCGGCTGGTGGATCTGCCGTGAGCTTGGGCTGCGCCTGGGATTGAAAAAATACTTTCCTTGGAAGGACTATACCGAAGTTCTGGATTGGCAGCTCAAACAGGTCGGCAGTTCCCTGCAGGAGATGCAAAGACTTGGCGTGAAAAACTTCCCGCGTCAGACTCCACTCTACTTGGTAGAAGGGCAAGGCATTGAGTATCCCACCCTCAGCGGCAAGATAGAGCTGTACAGCACCGAGTTGAAGGAGCTGGGCTTCGATCCCTTGCCCCGCTATACCGCTCCGGTGCGGGCCCCCGCGGGTCATCTACGCCTGATCTATGGTCGCGCCCCAGCCCATACCTTCGGCCGTACCAGTAATAATCCCATGCTGTTTGAGCTGATGCCGGAGAACATACTGTGGGTTCATCCTTTGGTGGCCGCTGAACAGGGGTTGAAGAGCGGCGACTACGTCCGCCTGAAGAACCAGGACGGGGTGACCAGTCTGCCGATCCGGGTGCGGGTCACGG
Source organism: Pseudomonadota bacterium (assembly GCA_039714615.1). Lineage (GTDB taxonomy): Bacteria > Pseudomonadota > Gammaproteobacteria > JAAEPA01 > JAAEPA01 > JAAEPA01. Next base: position 3,274 of record JBDLIZ010000034.1, read on the forward strand.
AACGGATCCGGCCTGATTCGGTGTTCATGGCGCACGGATTCGGACATACGTCCAGGAACCTGCGACTGACTTACGGTGTAGGTGCCAATGACGCGAGCCTGCTCACTCACATCAAGACAGACCCGATCATGGGAGCGACCGGAATGCGTTCCAACTTCGTTACTCTGGGTAAGATGGAGGCCTGATGACCCGATACGTGATGGTTATCGATACCTTGACATGCATCGGCTGTGGCGACTGCGTTATTGCCTGTAAAACGGAGAACAAGGTTCCAGCGGGGCTGAATCGAGATTGGGTTGTGGAAGAGACACAGGGCCGTTACCCGAATCTCAGCACCGAGTTTCGTTCGGAACGCTGTAATCACTGCGCCCATGCCACGTGTGTGACGGCCTGTCCCACTGGGGCGAGCCACTATTGGCGTGACAGCAACATTGTGCTGGTAGACCCGAATCTGTGTACTGGCTGTAAGGCCTGCATTGCCGGCTGTCCATACAACGCTCGGCTCATCATGCACCCGCAGGGTTATATCGATAAATGCACGTTCTGTGTACACCGGGTCGAACGGGGATTGGATCCGGCATGCGTGTCGACCTGCCCTACTCACTGCATGTACTTCGGTGTCCTGGACGAACCCAATAGCATAGTCAGTCGGCTGCTTCGCACGCGTAAGTACAAGACCCTAATGCCCGAGACGGGAAACGACCCCAATGTCTATTATTTGGTCTAGAAGCCTGACAGATAAGATCATGATAATGATAATGAATATCGAGAATTGCATAAGTTTTACCCGCGGGAGACTTTACTCTAACCCGTCTCATACAACGCTCGAGCGGGAAGGTTAGTATGGTCGAGCAAGTCCTGGTTACCCTGCGGCACAATCCCGGCATAGATCCCATACTCGCCATTTGGGACTGGCGGATCGCCGTTTACCTGTTTCTTGGCGGGCTAACTGCAGGCATCATGTTGGTTTCCGCCTGGGCTGTTGTGGCGAACAAGGATAGAGAACTGCCGTTCGCTGCCTTCCAATATTCCCTGTGGGGTCCCATTGTCCTGTCTGTAGGCATGACGACCTTGTTCTTCGACCTGGATTATAAGCTCCACGTCTTCCGTTTCTATACCACCTTTCAACCGGCTTCCCCCATGTCATGGGGTGCCTGGATATTGGTACTGGTTTATCCGGTCAATTTGCTGCTTATCCTGGCCAATCTGCGGCAAGGATACCCGCGACTTACCGAGTATCTGCTACCGGTTCCCTTTGCTGCGAGGTTGTTAGACACCACTGAGCGCTTTCGCCGGCTCATTGCGTGGTTCACCATCCCCTTGGGCATCGGCTTGGGGGTTTACACCGGTATTCTGCTCAGCGCCTTCATGGCCAGGCCGTTTTGGAACACTAGTCTGCTGGGTCCGCTGTTTCTCGTCTCGGGTCTGTCCACGTCGGCGGCCTTAGCCGTGTTGGCATCTAAACATCCGCAAGAGCGCCGCTGGTTCACCAGGCTTGACCTGGGTCTGATCCTCGTCGAGTTGGTGATCGTTGCCCTGTTGCTGATTGGCCTGCTCAGTGGTTCCCATGTACAGCTTGAAGCCGCTAGCCTCATCTTTGGTGGCAGCTTTACCATCGCTTTCTGGCTGTTTTTCGTGGTCTTGGCCTTGTTCGTGCCTCTGGTGTTGGAGCTTTTGGAGATACGTGGACGGGCTGTTCCGCTGTTGCTGGCGCCGGTCTTGGTACTGGTCGGTGGGTTCATTCTCAGACAGGTTACCTTAGACCTGGGGCAGAGCAGTGAGTGGGCGCATTATAAAAATCAGTTCAATCCACAGCTCCTGGAGAGATTGTCAGACGAACAAAGACTAAGGAATGCTACTGAAATAACTTCCCCATCTGGCTTGCCTCATCGCCCGTCTTCGGCGTTGCGACAATAGTTACATAGCTAGGCTATGCGCCTATTGTCGCGCCTTGAATACGAACGATCATGCGGCGCCAGTTGGGAAAGTGTGTCGTTCGCATTCCTAATGCAGCGTGGCACAACAGCCATATCCGCTAAAACTGATACCGAGAAAGATTGAGGGATTTATCCATGTTGTTATGGTTATTGCTTATTTCCATGTCTTCAGTCGCTGTCCTGACGGGGTGCGGCCAGATGGGGGCGGGCGCAGAGGATGCGGCGCAACGACTTGTCTTGTTGGGTAGGGACATCATTCATGCGCAGGAGGTGGTGACGCCAGAGGAGTTGTCCGATTGGATTATTAAAGAAAGGCAGGACCTCGTTATCCTGGATGTGCGATCGAAAAAGGCCTTTAAGAGCGGTCATATTCAGGGAGCGAGGAACGTTCCACTGACCTACTTGTTCGAGGCCGATAGTATTGACAAACTACCCGAAGACCGGATGATAATACTCTACTCAGATGCCACGCGCATGGCAGCGGAAGCCACGGCCGTAGTGCGTATGGCAGGCAAGCACGCCTATTTCCTGAAACAGGGCTACCAGGGTTGGCAAGATCAAATCCTTCAACAGAGGCAGATCTTTGGTGAAGGGGACAAAGAGCTGCAAAAGCGGATCGCGGTGTCCTGTTATTTTTCGGGTAATTACAAGACCGATTCTGGTGCGGGTTTTACCCCACAGCTCCAGGCGTTGCAACCAGCGATTAGTCCGACATCCGAGGAACCTAAAAAGATTCGGCGTAAGAGGCGTAAACCCAAAGCGGAGGGATGCTGAGTATATAACCCGGTATAGACTAGATCTGGGAGGCGAGGCATTCGGATGATGGAGAGATCGGGTTGAGGACGGATTAGGCTATTAGTCCCGGCTTCGGGCAGAGTGGGACGAATGAAGGCGCTGTTGGATACCAATATATTGATCGATTACCTGAACGGGGTAGAATCCGCACCCCGGGAAAATTACCCGTACCGAACGTGGGATTTGTTTAGTGGGGTCAATCCAAAATCCTAGAGGTCAGGAGATCTGAGCTTAAACCACGAGTCGGCTAACCCCGCCCCGGCGGTGATCGCCTGCCCCGCTGAACCCCGATGTATCTTGCACCACGCTATGGACACCACCGAAGAACAGATTTAGTTCGGTCCAGATCTCATGGTCGGGATAGTGTCGAATCAGTCGTTCGATCTCGGCCATCTTGAATCCGCCTTCTACACTGAGTCTGTTGCCTTCAAGATGGATGCGTGGACTGCGCACTGCCGTTTCGACATCCATGCCGAAATCAATCAGGTTGATGAACACCTGCAATAGTGCGGAACGGATCCGATTCGAGCCCCCGGAACCCATGGCCGTCAGTCGTCCTACGGGTTCGACGAGCAGGGAGGGGGCCATCATCGAAGACATGCGTTGGTTTTCGGTCCATTGGTGAAACCCACCGGGATTCAGGTCCTGTTCTCCAAGCATGTTATTCAGCATGATACCGGTACCGGGAATGATGCTGCCGCAGCCCTCGCCGTTGGATACGGTCATACTGGCTACGTTTCCATGAGCGTCTATGATGCTGATATGGGTGGTACCGCGTTGGGCCTGTGCCGTTGCGCTGATCTGTTGCCGGTATCGCTGCAGATAGTCCTCGTCCAGAAGGTGTTGCGCCAGGTCTTGTTCAGGGGAGGAGTTAGCGAGCATATCCACACGTGCCTTGCTGGTAAGGTCCATGATCTGCGCCAGTCCCAGGAGATAGTGCGCATCGCCGAACCGCCAATGCGCGCAATCCAGTCCGTTCAACAACTTCAATGCAAAGGCGATGAGAATACCTCCGGAGGAGGGCGGTGGATTAGTCAAAACATGGGTATCTCGATAACGTAGGTCTAAAGGAGCGCGACGAATTACCCGATAGTTTTTCAGATCGCTCAGACTGAGATGACCCCCGCTTTCCCGGCACTCGTGGACGATGGCCTGAGCAATTTCACCTCGGTAGAACAGGGCTTCTCCTTCGATGACAAGCGTCTCGAGGGTATCCGCAAACGTCTTTTGCATGAGCTTTTCGCCTACCCTGAGCATTTGATCCTTGCTGTCTTTGCGGCAGAAGATCTGACGGGCCTGTGGGGTTGCGGAATAGATGAGCCCTACGATCTCCAAGATATAGGCCTGCAATGGGTTGAGCGTCACACCTTCGCGGGCATAGTGGATCGCGGGCTGGGCAATCTCTTGCAGCGCGAGGCAGCCAAGGTCGCGATGGATCTCGAATAAGGCCTTTACCGAGCCGGGGACAGCGATAGTGCCCTGTCCGATATGAAATTCCTGCTGCGCCGTGCCGAAATCTACCGTAATGGGGCGAAAATCCAGCTCATGGGCAGGACGTTTTTTGCTGGGGGTATGGGTAAAAAAATCATAGATTATCGCACCGCGGTCATGCGGTTTGGCTAACAGAAATCCACCACCGCCTAATGATGACAAAACTGGCTCGGCGACACAGGCGGCCAGATGGGCCGCCAGAATGGCATCGAAGGCATTGCCTCCTTCACGCAGAATGTGTTCCGCTGCCTCGGCAGTGATGTCGTGACCTGCGGCGATGATCCCTTTTGGTTTCATGCCGATATTATACCCATGATGGCGGAGTTTTCAGGACCCATAGCGCGCCGCCTTGGCCGGGATGCTGTTCCCAGTCTGACATAGTCTCATTGGCTGCCGGTGGTCATGGCGTTGATCCGCGTCTTGAGGCGATACGATCGGCCCAGCGTGTGGTCTCGGGCAAGCGGTAGCGGGGAGTGCACCCCATGACATATCGGGTAGCCGTGGCCAGAGTAATGCGGTGTCCTACCGAGATAAACAGGGGTCTAACCCCTTTGCGGGTGCGCAGCACGACGCCGATTTGTTCGTCTTTATCCAGCAGGGGGACATGACTGCCTCGCTCCTGAGGCAGTTCTGCATGGGTTCCGACGAGCCGTGATTTGGCCACCCCGATGGTAGGTAGATTGGTCAATAGGCCGATATGGCAGGCGATACCGAAGCGTCGTGGATGGGCAATACCTTGCCCATCGCACAACACCAAATCGGGTACGGTCTCCAAGTCTTCGAAGGCCTTTAATACTGCGGGGATCTCTCGAAATGACAACAGCCCCGGTACATAAGGAAACTGGGTGGGGGTGCAGGCGATGACCCGATCTAACAGCTGTAATTCGGGATAGGACAACACCACGACAGCCGCACGGGTGACCGAGCCCTGGTCTTCAAACCCCACATCGACCCCCGCTACGGTATTGACCTCTCCCAGGCGATCTTCATTGATCACGCGATGACGCAAATGTTTCTGAATCTCTCGCGCCCTGGCCGGTGAAACCGCCCAGGGGTGTAATGCAGTTCCAATTTTCACACCAACCACTACACCTGTCCGTATTGCTCCGAATCACCGATCCATCGCCGGATGAGTAAATCGACGTTTTGCGGTTGCTCGGCGAACAATCTTTTTGCCGTCTTCTGCACCAACGGGATCAGCCGCCGGTCACGCACGATGTCGGCGATTCGAAAATGCAGCATGCCTGTCTGACGCGTTCCCAACACCTCACCGGGACCGCGCAGATTCAGGTCCATCTTGGCGATTTCAAATCCATCGGTGGTCTCTCGCATCGCTTGCAAGCGATGTCTAGCCGGATCGGAGAGTGGGGATTGAAACAGCAGCACACAGCTGCTTTCGACCGCACCGCGGCCTACTCGGCCGCGAAGCTGGTGAAGTTGCGCCAGACCCAGGCGTTCGGCATTCTCGATGATCATCAATGAGGCATTGGGTACGTCAACCCCCACCTCGATCACGGTGGTTGCCACTAGGAGCTGTATTTCGCCGGATTTGAATCTTAGCATGATGTCTTCTTTTTCCCGAGCCGGCATGCGTCCATGGATCAGGGCTACCCCCAGATGGGGTAGTTCCCTTGCCAACAGGGCGGCGGTGTCTTCGGCCGTCTGGCACTGCAATACCTCGGATTCCTCGATCAGGGTGCATACCCAGTAGGCCTGGCGGTCCTGTTCGCAGGCCTTTCGGACCCGAGATATCACCTCCGAGCGCCTGGCGTTCGACAGTGCTACCGTTTTTACCGGGGTGCGTCCTGGCGGTAATTCATCGATCACCGAATAATCGAGATCCGCATAGGCGGTCATCGCCAAGGTGCGTGGAATTGGAGTGGCGGTCATGATGAGCTGGTGAGGGCAGTGTCCGTCCGAGGAGCCTTTTTCTCTGAGTGCCAGTCTTTGGTGCACTCCGAAGCGGTGTTGTTCGTCGACGATCACCAGTGCCAGCTTCATGAAACTCACGTCTTGCTGAAATAAGGCGTGGGTCCCTATCACCAGCGAGGTCGTGCCGGTACTCAAACCCTCCACAGTTTTTCTGCGTTGTTTGGTCTTTTGTTTTCCCGATAACCACGATACGGTCAGTTCAAGCGGCGTCAACCATTGCGAAAAACTCCTGAAGTGTTGCTCGGCCAATAATTCCGTGGGGGCCATGATCGCCGCTTGATAACCTTGCTCTATGGCTTGCAGACAGGCGGAGGCGGCGACAATGGTTTTTCCGGAGCCTACATCTCCTTGTACCAGCCGCTGCATCGGCGTGGTGGAAGCCAGGTCTTTGCCGATTTCACCGATCACTCTTTGCTGGGCCTTGGTGAGTGTAAATGGCAGACTGGCGGCCAATTTTGAGAACAGGGTACGGGAGGGTCTCAGTAGCCGTGCCGTCTGGATCTGCACCTTGGCGCGTAGACGAATGAGGCTCAATTGCTGGGCCAGCAGCTCTTCAAAGGCCAAGCGTTGTTGGGCAGGGTGTCGGGTGTCTTCCAGCAGTCCCACATTCGCGTCTGGTGGTGGGTGGTGGATGTAAACTATGGCCTCATTGAGACCATAACGAAGGAAACCTTTGAGATATCGCTCGGGCAGCCAGTCGCTCAGGCGGTTTTCTGCTTGGCCGAGCCAGTTCAAGGCGTGATCCGCTAGTTTACGCAGCTGATTTTGATGCAAGCCTTCGGTGGTGGGGTAGACAGGGGTCAGCCGGGTTTCTACATCGCTGGGCCCCTGGTCGGTGATCTTATTGATTTCCGGATGGACCATTTCCAGGCTTATAGGTCCTTTTCGGACCTCGGAAAAACATCGAATTCGGATGCCTGGCTGCAGCATTTTCTGCTGGGCTGAATTAAAATGAAAAAAACGTAATATCAGTGTGCCGCTGCCATCGGCGATGGTCACCAGTAGCATACGTCGGCGCCGGCTGATGATTTCGCAATGGGATATCTCGGCCTCGACCAGGGCCTCATCGCCGATGCGCAATAGGCTGATCGGCCAAATTCGGGTACGGTCTTGATACCTCAGAGGAAGGTGAAAAAGGAGATCTTGTAGATTCTCGATGCCAAGCCGGTGCAGTTTCTGCCCAACCCGGGGACCCACTCCCGGCAAGGTCGTAACCGGCGGTGCACTGGCTGGGGTGGGGCGTTTATTCAAATACCATCACCGCATCCATTTCTACCTCTGCCTGTTTCGGTAAAGCGGCAACGCCCACGGCGGCGCGCGCGGGATAAGGTTGTTCAAAATAGTCGGCCATGACCTGATTGACCAGCGGGAAGTGAGACAGATCGGTCAGAAAGACCGTAAGTTTCACGACCTGCTCGAAACTGCCGCCCGCGGCCTTCGCCACTTTGCCTAGATTATCGAATACCCGCCTGATCTGGGTTTCCATATCCCCTTCAACCAGCTCCATAGTTTGTGGATCTAGCGGGATTTGTCCAGACAGATAAACGGTATTGCCGGATTTTATCGCTTGTGAATAGGTGCCGATGGCGCGCGGTGCAAGGTCGGTGGAAATTGCAGTACGAGGCATTGAATTCTCCTAGGAGCCTGTCGGACTTAGGTGATCGTAGCGAGGGGAAGCCGGTTTGAGTCAGATTTTACGATCATTTGAGGCGAATAGTGATACTTATTTTACGAAAATGATCGGGAAATCGGACCGAACCGGCTTTTCCGCAGTAGATTGACCCTAAGTCTGACAGGCTCCTAGATGGGCCCACAGTGAGCTGCGCTGGCTCATCCTCGGATGCGCATGACTTTGTATACTTGTGGTGTTTTGCGAATCAGACGCATGATATGGGCAAGGTGTTTACGATTTTTTACCGTCAGTTGAAACGTAATATTGGTTGTCGAGCCATCACGTTCGTCTAAGGTTACATTTTCGATATTGGAGTTCTGGTCGGATATCTTGGCGGCCAAGCTCGCCAGCATACCCCTTTGATTGGGGGCCAACGCCCTTATAATCGCGGTATACTCCCCCTCTATATTATCTGACCAATAGATCTGAACCCATTTGTCGGGGCGCCTTCTATCACCGGTGACGTTGCGGCAGTTTTCCCTGTGGATCACCAGACCGCGGCCTGCGCTCATCATACCGATAATGGGGTCACCGGGTATGGGGTAACAACATTTGCCATATTGCAATACCATGCCTTCGGTTCCCTTGATTGGCAGTGGCTTGGATTCAGCGTCCTTTTTACCCCCCTTGGGGGACTTGATCTGAGGGTTGTCCAGACGGCGGGCAATCAGCTGTGCCATGCGGTTACCCAGACCGATGTCTTCCAGCAGGGTCTGAAGTGTTTCGACATGCAGATCGTTGAGCAGGTCATCGATCTGTTTGCCGTTTAGCTTTTTGATGCTGAGGTCGTATCTGGCTAAGGCCTTGTTTAACAGGCGCCGCCCCAGGTGCAGTGCCTCTCCCTTTTTTAGATTCTTGAGATGGTGACGGATATTGGATCGCGCCTTTCCGGTGACGACAAAATTAAGCCATAGGGGATTCGGCCGGGCCTGAGGAGCGGTGATGACTTCGACGGTTTGTCCGCTTTGCAGCACAGTACTCAAGGGAGCGAGGCGTCTGTCGATCTTTACCGCAACGCAGGTATTGCCTATGTCTGTATGCACGGAATAGCCATAGTCTACCGCCGTTGCCCCGCGGGGCAAGGCCCTGATCTCTCCGGCAGGAGTGAACACGTAGACCTCATCGGGGAATAGGTCGACCTTGACGTGTTCTAGAAACTCCAGTGAGTTTCCTGCGCTTTTCTGCAATTCCAGGATGTTCCTGAGCCACTCTCTGGTTCGTGCCTGAGCACGGGCGTTAATGCTGTCGCCAGTCTTGTATAACCAGTGGGCGGCAATTCCCACTTGAGCAATGCGATCCATTTCGTCACTGCGAATCTGGACCTCGATGGGGATGCCGTGCGGGCCAAACAATATCGTATGCAGCGATTGATAGCCATTGACCTTGGGTATGGCAATATAGTCCTTGAACTTGCCTGGAACGGGCTTATATAGGTTGTGAATGGTTCCTAGCGTCCGGTAGCAGGTATCGACATCCTCGACTACCATGCGGATAGCGAACACATCGTAGACATCTCTGAAAGAAAGCCTTTTCTGACGCATTTTTTTATAGATGCTGTAAAGGTTCTTTTCCCGTCCATAGATTCTAGCCTCAATATCAACTTCTTCCAGCCGGTTACAGATGGTTGCCTCGACCTTTCTCATGAGCTCTTTGCGATTGCCCCGGCTGCGGTTGACCGCCTTCTCCAGGACCTTGTAACGCATGGGGTAGAGGTACTGAAAACCCAATTGTTCGAGTTCTACACGAATGGTATTCATACCCAGGCGTTGGGCGATAGGAGCATAGATCTCCAGGGTCTCACGAGCGATGCGCCAGCGCTTGTGGGGAAGCATGGCCCCGAGGGTGTGCATGTTATGCAGCCGATCGGCTAACTTGATCATGATCACTCGCACGTCCTTGACCATGGCGAGCATCATTTTGTGGAAATTCTCTGCCTGGGCCTCGGCTCGAGTTTTAAAGGTCAGATGCGTTAGCTTGCTAACACCGTCAACGAGCTGAGCCACATCCGTTCCGAACTCTTCTTCAATCTGGCTTTTGACGGTAAGGGTGTCTTCGATGACGTCGTGAAGGATGGCGGCGATGATGCTTTGGGCGTCCATGCGCATCTCGGCCATGGTTTTGGCCACCGCGAGGGGATGGTAGATATAGGGCTCGCCCGTGAGGCGGGTTTGCCCTTCGTGGGCTTCGGCCCCATAAAGGTAGGCGCAGTAGACTTCTCTTACTTCGACTGGCTCAAGGTAGGTTTCAAGAATCGAGCACAGGTTGCTGATCAGAAACCGTGTAGAGTCAGGGGAAAGCAGGCTGCTTGAAGTGGTTTTTGCAACATTCTCCATTGTAGGTTACACATAAGAGTGAAGGAGATCGGGATTCCTAAGCTGCGGGTTGGCCTCCACTATTAGCTGTAGCTGCTTCGGTTTTCGTTGTTTCAACAACGGGCCTGGCGATATCGCTTATCTCCCCACCCTCCTCGAAACGAATCACACTCCGTCGAAACTATAAGATTCGGCGAGTCCTTGATCAAGCAGCTCAACACCGATTTTGTCCTCAGCGATTTCGCGCAGCGCCATCACCGTGGGTTTATCGTTTTCCCACTCTAATAGGGGCTCAGCCCCTAGGGCGAGCTGTCTGGCCCGTTTGCTTGCCAGCAATACCAACTGGAAACGATTCTCAACCTTGTCCAAACAATCTTCAACTGTCACTCTAGCCATAATGCCATCCTATAAGAAATTCTTGCCATTCAAGTCCTGAATTACAGATAACCTGGAGGTGTTGTGGAGTGAGGTCCTTCTGCTGGTGATTTTAAACAAATTTGGGCGGTCGATCTAGATCGGTTCCAATAAGTTCTTAAGCCGTCGCTGATATCGCTGCTGCTGTGATGCCAGTTTCAGGCGCTGTGCGAGAAATATCGACTTAAGCTCATCCAGCGCCAGATCGAAATCATCATTGATGATCAGAAAGTCAAATTCTTCATAGTGAGCCATTTCGTCTACTGCAGCTCGCATACGTCTCTCTATGATCTCATCGGAGTCCTGCGCGCGTCCCTTGAGCCGTGTTTCAAGTTCCTGTCGTGACGGTGGAAGAATAAAGATAGACCGACAATTCGGTATTTGGTCTCTTACCCGGCGCGCGCCCTGCCAGTCAATCTCCAGGATCAAGTCTTTTCCTTGCTCCAGCTTAGACTGGACAGCGGATTTTGCCGTACCGTAGAAATTGTCGAAAACCTCTGCATATTCGAGAAATTCTTCATTCTGCACCATGGCTTGGAACTGCTCATGGGTGGTAAAAAAATAGTCTACCCCATCCCTCTCTCCAGGCCTTTTTTTACGGGTCGTGTGGGATATCGATACACTGGTTCGGTTCAGTCTATCCAGTAGCGCCTTCACCAGGCTGGTCTTTCCTGTGCCCGAAGGCGCGGAAACAATAAACAGTGTGCCTATCGACATCGTAAAATGGATGGCCTCAGAGGGGTATTTGAGTATCACTCCCACCATATCATAATTTTAACCAAGAATACTCTATAATCTGTTTTTATATCAAAAACACAGACTTATAGTTGAAGGTAATAAAATTACGCCTAACTTCTGCTATTGCTTGTTGGACTTTATTTATCAGCTATACTCTGGTAGGTGAGCAATAAGGAATGCGAACGACACAGTTGACCCACTGGCACCGAATATGAGCCATAAGACAGCTCAGATGAGTCAGTTGTTTCGGTAGCATTCCTAAGCGTTTGTCACTCTTCCGTTGACTGTATGGACGTTAAGAGGAGGTGTACGATGAGAAGACGGCTCTATTTTATTCTGCCTGATACCAAGATGGCAGAGAACGTTGAAGATGAACTCCTGCTGGCCCGTATCGATGCGGGCCATATGCACTTTCTCTCCACCGTTGAATCTACCCTGGGTCGACTACCGAAAGCCAGCATCCTACAAAAGACAGATCTGGCGCATGCGATGGCCCTTGGGTTGGTGGTGGGTGGTTTAACCGGAATAGTTTTGGGTTTACTGTTGTTATTTAACCCTGCATGGGGCGCCGGCCTGGGTAGTGTGAGTGCCTTCGGGATGATTCTTGGATTGTCCGTAGGAGGGGCAATATTCGGTTGTTGGGTTTCAGGTATGATCGGAGTCAGTTGTCCAAGTGTGCGGTTGCGGGCCTTTAAAAAGCAGATCGAGCAAGGCGATATCTTGCTCATGGTAGATGTTCACAAGGAAAGGGTCGAGGAGATCACGAGGCTGATAAAAAGCCATCATCCCGAGGCCGATGTGAAGGGTGTCGAAGCCACCATTCCAGCCTTTCCCTGATCCACTCTTAAACGACTCGGCCAGGAGCCTGTCGGACTTAGGCGATCGTAGCGAGGGAAAGACGGTTTGAGGCAGATTTGTCGATCGTTTGAGGCGAATAGCGGTAGCGTGTAACGAAAAGGATCGACAAATCTGCCCAAATCCGGCTTTTCCGCAGTAGACCGCCCTAAGTCCGACAGACTCCTAAGGGCGTCTTTGGTGCCTTAGCCGAGAACTCGTGAATAGATTTCCCGCGATTGCTGGCGCTCTTGGGTATGCCTGGCAGCGTTGCGGGTCCTCAATATCTCGGATTATTCAATTGCCGACGGCTCACTCAATATTGATCAGTCATTAACGGAGCCCTGGGGATTATTCAATACAGATCGAACTCTGGGTAGGAGTCCAATGGGTTCCGCATGGCTGGGTTTCCGGAGTCTAGTGCAGGCTTTGCAAGTTATTTCAGTTAGCGATATGATCGATATTGAACGTCAGCGCGATTCTGTTCAAGGCTGCTGCCTAGTTGGTAAATACAACACACATTCTCATGGAGCTGTAAATCAACGGTGAAAAAATTACTCCTGTACATTCCATTGTTCGCCTGTCTCACCTTCTTTCAGGTCGTCCAGGCCGAAGTCGTCAAGGGGCGTATCCAGACCCTTTCCAAGAAGGCCGGAACCGTTCAGATCGGCGTCAAGGACAAGAAGGTCGTCATTCGCATCGATACCAATACCCGGTTTGATGGTTTCGCCAGCCTGAATGAACTCGGTCCGCCGGATTTGATCGAGGCCGAGCGCGAGCCCGGGCAAGCCGCCACCAGGATCAAGAAGATCGTCTTCGGTCTGCCACCCGGAGTCGAGGTCAATACCAAGGAACTGGTGAGGATCATGATCGGCAAGACGCCCTATAATCTCTACGATGCGCGACCGGTGAAACGTTTTGGCAAGGCCCATATACCCAGCGCCAGGCCGGCGCATCCTAAGGATGATAATTTCCTCAGCCTGCTTCCCGAAAACAAGAACGACCTTATCGTCTTTTACTGCGGTGGGCCCACCTGTCCCTACACGGGGATGGCTGTGGAAAAGGCGCAAAAGGCCGGTTATACCCATCTCAAGGGTTACCAGGCCGGCTTACCCGGGTGGAAGAAGAGTAAACTTCCGATCCACACAGATTCCTCCTGGCTGTCCAAAAATATCAATACCCAGACCGTTATCCTGGACGTGCGTGACACGCAGGCCAGCGGCCAATCCCATATAAAGGGTGACGTGGATATACCTGCGGCCGACCTGCAAGTCCTGACGCAGCAGTTCATCAAGAAACAGACCACCCCAGAATTGCAGGGTGTAAGCGATATGCGTGCACCGATTGTGATCTATGCGGTCAGCCATACCTCGAAAGAAGCTCTGCTGGCCTATAAGGAGCTCCGCGACTGGGGCTACACCGGTGTGACCGTACTGAGCAAAGGTTTTTCAGGCTGGCAGGAGTCCGGTCTACCGACCAGACAGGGCCCAGCAGCGACCAAGATCGTCTATGAGAAAAAGCTCGCGCCGGGTGCCATAGCGCCCAAAGAGTTCGCGGCCCTGGAAAAATCCCGTGAGGGTGTGTTTTTTATCGATGTGCGTACTGAGCAAGAGACCGCAACCGGCGTTCTCAAGGACGCCCGGCCCATTCCCTTGGAGAAACTCGAGGATGTCGTCGCCAAGGGCTTGCCTAAGGACCAGGAGATCATTATCTATTGCGCCAATGGCATCCGCGCCGAGATGGCCTATGAGACATTGAACAAGATGGGTTTCAAAACCCGTTTCCTGAACGAGACGATCATCATCGACAAGCAGGGTAACTACCAACTCTAGAACCATGCTGAGGCGCGAATTTCTCAAGCTCTCCGCAATGCTTGGCACGGCGGGGCTGATGCCGAGCCTGCTTGGCGGCTGCGCGGCCCCGCCCCTGCCGGGCACCGGCAAGGTCAGAACCTCTGCCACAGTCTGCAACATCTGTTTCTGGCAATGTGCCGCCACGCTCTACACCGAGAACGGCGAGCCATGGAAGGTTATCGGCAATCCCGAGGATCCCCACTGCAACGGCCGGCTGTGTACCCGCGGTACCGGTGGCATCGCCAGCTACAGCGATCCGGACCGCCTCAGACAACCCCTGATTCGGGTGGAGCAGGGCGACAAACAGTCCTTCAAACCGGTATCCTGGGATGAGGCATTCGACTATATCGCCACCCGGATGCAGGCGATTGCCGAACGCCACGGTAGCGACCGCATTGCCCTGTTTTCCCACGGCGACGGTGGCAAGCACTTCCAGCGCCTGTTGCAGGCCTTCGGTTCGCACGCCTATGCCTATCCCTCCTTTGCGCAGTGTCGTGGCCCGCGCGAGACTGCCTTTGCCCTGACCTACGGCGAGAGCGTGGGCTCACCGGACCGTACCGACATGGCGAACTCGCGCTGCATCGTACTGATCGGTTCGCATATTGGCGAGAATCTGCATAACAGTCAGGTACAGACACTGACGCAGGCGCTGGACAGGGGGGCGACACTGATCACCGTGGATCCGCGCTTTTCCGTGCCGGCCGCCAAATCCAGGCACTGGCTGCCCATCAAGCCGGGCACTGATATCGCGCTGCTGCTCGCCTGGATCAACGTCATTATCAATGAGGATCTTTACGACCAGGAATATGTGGCAGGCCACTGTAGCGGATTCGAGCAACTGATGGCCCATGTCCAGCCATACAATCCGGAATGGGCCTATCTGGAGACCGGTCTCGAACCGGCGCAGATCCGTACCACGGCACGTGCCATGGCGCAGACCGCTCCGGCGACCCTGATCCATCCGGGGCGCCATGTCACCTGGTATGGTGATGACACCCAGCGCTGCCGGGCGATTGCCATTCTGAATGCCTTGCTGGGTTCCTGGGGACGTCCCGGTGGTTTTTATAAACAGGAAAAGGTCGATTTGCCGGCATTCCCTGCACCAAAACCCCCCGGTCCCGGGAAGGACTGGAAGGCTCAGGTGCAGGCGGACTATCCGCTGGTCAGTACCGGCATCAGCAATGTGATGATCGACAAGTCGGTGGGACCGGATGCCTTCTTCAAGGGCTGGTTCGTCTACGCCACCAATCTGACCACCACTATCCCCGGTGTCCAGCGACAACTGGAACAGGCGGCGCAGTCACTGGATCTCGTCGTGGTTATCGATACCATGCCGGCGGAAATCACCGGCTATGCCGATGTCGTCCTACCGGAATGCACCTATCTCGAACGCTATGATGACTT
>JBDLIZ010000035.1:0-18637 GCA_039714615.1 Pseudomonadota bacterium
GCCCATGAGGCTGGGCTATACAACCTGTTTATCACGGCGGCCTATATCAATCAGAAGCCACTGCGTCGCCTGTGCCAGGTATTGGATGCGACCAATACAGACCTGAAGGCATTCGATGACAACTTCTATCGTGAGACTACGGGTGCAACGCTGCAGCCAGTACTCGATTCTCTGGTGACATTTCGAGAAGAGGGGGTCTGGGTGGAGGTAACCAATCTGGTGATTCCCACCCTGAACGACGATCTACCCATGATACGCCGCATGGCAAAATGGATTCGTGATGAGTTGGGTGAGGGCACTCCTCTTCACTTCAGCCGCTTCCGTCCCATGTATCGAATGCGCAATCTGCCGCCCACATCGGGTGAAATACTCGACCTGGCACGCCGTGAGGCGTTGGATGTGGGACTCAAATATGTCTATATAGGTAATCTGCCGGGGCATGAGGGTAATTCTACCTATTGTCCAAATGACGGAAGCCTGCTGATCAAACGGGATGGCTTCTGGATCAGTGAATACAATCTGCTGGCGGACGGGCGTTGTCCCGTGTGCAGCGAGAAGGTACCTGGAGTATGGCAATGAATCGGACCACAAAGCAGCAGGGGACCCTATGGCCCCGGCGGCGGTTTCTACAACTGGCGCTAGGTCTAGCCGGTGCGATTCCGTTTATCCCGCTAGCGGGGCGGGGGAGAGCGCGCTCAGAGATCTCAATGCATGAGGCGGCATATTATCAAGCGGTTGGACGAAAGCATGGGAGGGGGAATGAAGGGGGGTTATCGCACTGACATCAGGCTGGGGTTGGCCCTGTTGTTGATGCTCATTTTTCAGGCCTCATATGGCTCGGGAGCGGTGCGGAAGAGTGCCTTGGCAGGCTCTTGGTATCCTGCGGATCCGCTCCAACTGGCCGCCCTGGTGGATGGGTTTCTCGATCAGGCGGTGCCGGATGAGGTGAAATCCACGGCCCCTATTCGTGCCCTGATCCTGCCTCATGCCGGTTACAGGTACAGTGGAGCCACCGCGGGTCGAGGCCTGGGTCTGCTTCGAGGGAACCGCTATCGAAGGGTGGTCGTGCTGGCGCCCAGTCACCATAGCCCATTCCATGGCCTATCCATCCCCGAGGTGGACGCCTACGCGACCCCGCTGGGAGAGGTCCCCTTGGACCTGGATGCTGTACGGCAGCTGCGCCCATCGCCCTTCGTTGTGTCCGATCCCTATGCCCATGGGCGGGAACACAGTATCGAAATCGAACTGCCATTTCTGCAAAGGGCCCTGCTCCCGGGCTGGAAGCTGCTGCCCCTGCTGGTAGGGCAGCTGCAAGAAAGAGAGTATCCAGCTGTCGCGGGCCTGATAAAAAGCCTGCTGGATGAGGAGACCTTACTGTTGGTTTCCAGTGACTTCACCCATTATGGTCCAAGGTTTGGTTACCAGCCATTTCCGCTGGATGGAAAAACCGCAAGTGAAATCAGGCGGTTGGATCAAGGGGCGCTGGAGCATATCCTGGAGGGGAACCCGGAGGAATTTCTTGCTTACAAACAAAAAACCGAAATTACCATCTGTGGATTTCGCCCTGTTGCCCTCTTGCTGCACCTTCTGCCGGAGTCTGCCAGCCTCCAGGAGCTAGCCTATAAAACCAGTGGTGAGCTGACGGATAATTTTCGTCATTCGGTCAGCTATATCGTTGTTGTGGTGAATGCGCCCCAACCGCTGATCTCTTCGGAGGATGGCAAACCAGCGAACTCAATGGATGAACTGAGTGATGCGAACCTGAAGCTGCTGCACAAGCTCGCCGTACTTGGGATCGAGCAGGCCGTGCTGGGTGGTGCGAATGAGCTCCCATCTCAGCTCGATAACCTCCCGGAGTCATTGAAACGTCCTCAGGGCGCCTTTGTCACCCTGAAAAAGGCGGGACAGCTGCGCGGTTGTATCGGTTATATCCAGCCGCGTTTTCCCCTCTATCAAGCAGTGTTGGCAAATGGCGTGAATGCCGCCATTGGTGACTATCGGTTTCGGCCGGTAAGGGTTGAAGAGTTAGCCGACCTGGAAGTGGAGGTGAGTGTTCTCACAACACCCCGGCCTATTAAATCTATCGATATGTTCGAAGTGGGAAAACATGGCATTATTATGCACAAGGGTGGTCACAGAGCGGTATATCTCCCGGAAGTAGCGCTGGAAAACGGCTGGGACCGTGAGGAGACCCTGAGGAATCTGGCGTTGAAGGCCGGTCTGCCTGCTGATATCTGGCAGAGTGATGCAGAATTCGAGGTCTTCTCCTGTGAAAGCTATACGGCTCCCTATATGCGTCATTGAGGAGAAAAAGATGAAAAAGCTGATAACTATCTTGTCGACACTCATCCTGGTGGGTCTTGGAAACAGTCTTCAGGCCGAATGGCCTGACAGATATGGGCCTGGCTATTATCAGCGGCCGCCGCTTCCATCCTCGGCCGGATATCGGCAACAAGGGCGGATGCATATTGAGAAGGGTATGAATGAAGAGGGTTATCAGCTGCGCATCCATGCCAGCGGGGATATCAACCCGGAATCCATTCATGTCGGCATCCAGGGGAACAGTATTCTGATTGAGAACGATCAGTCATTGCAGCGCGAAGAGCGGAACGAAGGCGGCTATTACAGCTACTCACGCAGTTCGCGGAATTTTCGACGACGCATTTCCATTCCCCGTAATGCGGATATTGAAAACATGCAGCGGAGCGTGGAAGCTGGGGTTATCACCATCACATTGCCGTTTCTCAATGGCTACCGATATTGAACCTAGAAACCGCAGTTGGACGCACCCTTCAACCCGTCCAACTGCGGCTTCTAGGTTGAACGGTCCGCTTTGGGTTGGTATGAGAAAAGGTTGACAGTCGGCTACGGGCCGCTAAAATACGCCTTCGTTCTGATCGATGCGGGAATAGCTCAGCTGGTAGAGCACAACCTTGCCAAGGTTGGGGTCGCGAGTTCGAATCTCGTTTCCCGCTCCAATTTCTAAGGCCTCGGCGAAGCTGGGGTTTTATTATCGAGATACGATTTACTGCCCCATCGGCGGTAGACTCGCCCTGATTGGCTGAGTGGCAGAGTGGTTATGCAGCGGCCTGCAAAGCCGTGGACGCCGGTTCGATTCCGACCTCAGCCTCCATTATAAAATACTGTTAGATAAGATAGTTAAGGCGCTTTTTAGCGACTTTTCTATCTTTAGGTTTTGCGGAAAAATCACCATCATAGTGGATGATCGCGAAGTGCCTAGCGGTGTCCTGGGTGTGATAGAAAAAATGGAAGATGTAACCGTCGTAGTGAAACGCATGCCCCTGGGCGACTATGTGATTGACGGTAGGTTGCTTGTCGAGCGTAAAACAATCCAGGATTTGGCGATGTCCTGGATTAGATCGGGTACTTGCCGATCGATAAGACCGGAGCCGATCTGCTATTCCAGATCAACAGCAAGCGCTATGGGCAGGGTTCTATCGTGCTGATCTCGAACAGGGTCTTCAAGAAGTGGCCGGAGATCTTTTATCCAGTTTTTTAAACGCAAAAGTCCGGCAGTACTTTTTAGGCATGCTGGGAAGAACCACCTTTATCCATAGCACTTATCGCAAGGCCTTTCCGCACAAATGGCAAGCAAAGTAGTTATTCGCCAGGGACACAGTGAAGTTGGCCAATATGCGCACCCAATCCATAAATATCCCCACCACCGACTACAAGTAATCAGTCAAATGTAAATCTCATTTGCGGCAAGATACAAAGAGATTGTGACGCATACAGTAGATGTTAAGAAGTTGATATCAATGCGGATGAGCTTTTTGACCAGGGGTAAAAACTTGTCATATCAGTTTCGGCAGACTAGATTCAGAGGTAATTAGAGAACAATATTCCCATTTGCAAGCTTGCGAAAAGGGAGGGGGGGAAGGGAAAGTCCATGGTTAAAATCATGATGGTTCCTATCCATCTCGACGTGCTTTGGCTGAGTCAGGAGCTGTCGGTTCTCGAACCGATGGTGGACTTTAGTCGGCAGCCCTATCAGGCCGGCGATCATGATGCCAACCCCAATGTCACTTATTTGAGTGAGGAAATCCTTTCACGTCCCTTCGAGGATCGCGGCTTCCTTTTGAAACCGGGCATTCATCTCCATTGGGCGCTGCCCGACGCCCTGACCAGAGGCGTCAGCCAGGGGATACTCTTCCACACGGATCCAGCCTTCCGCCCCGGTTCTATCGGCGAGTTGCCGGAGGGGCTGCGGGAAGCGTTCGCCGAGCATGACATCCCCCTCTCTAATGCGTCGAGTGCGGTTGCCTTGCCCCGAAATGCCGAAGAACCTTGCATCATCGTGGATCCTGACACCGAACGCTCTTATACGTTACGCCAAAAGCGCGATCGATTAAACGTTTACGGTAGCCAGATTACGTTTCCCGCGGTCCCCAATCGCTGGTTGGTGAGACGCAGCGGAGGCAACAAACCGACGGCGGAGTGGATCGTCGAAAGCGATTATCTTTATCCACCCGGCACGCAACCGCCACCGTCCGCGGTCACCTACCCCGTCCAAAGCACTGCCAATTCGCCACCGTTTCGCTATTTGGGCCGCCAGTTGGTCCGTGACGAGGGCGAGCAGGTTGCGGCAGCCGAATCGCCCGCCTCATATCTAAAAAAACTGACCGCCATCGGCCACGGCGATCCCAATTTCCATGCCTTTTATCCCAATTGTCACAGCGTCTTTGGTTGCTTTGATCCTGCGTTGCCGGACGGTGTCATTCACTATGATGTTCTGGGATGGTTCGCTGATCCGCATCAGGATTGTCTGCAATCCCCAGAGTTCGAAGATGCCTTGGATGCAATCTTGACCAAGTACAACTTGACTGGCGTCACGGCCGAAGCAAGGTACGAGACCCTCGCCGAACAATACGGCTGGCGGGTGACGGGAGAGGACGGGCAATGGGCGGAGCAGAGCGACTGGTGGACTGAGCTTAAGGATGACGTGCCGTTCCCTGAGCGAACCGTCTGCTATGCACGGATCACACTCGACTCAAGCCAGACTTCCCGGAGTTCCCTGCGAGGCCGCGAGCGGCAAAAGGTCCGGTGCGCGGTCGGCAACACGGGAACCGAAGCGCTCTCGGCCCATCTCGCGGATGGCCTGGAGGGCGACAAGGTGAAAATCGAGGATCAGTTGGAAGCCTTGCACCTGGCCGGACATTTCAAGGGGCGTCATCTCGATATCGGAGCGACCTTCTATAGAGCCCGCCACACCAAACAGTACACGGCCGTCAACGCCGGCATCATCTGGTCGGTGACTCCTGCAGGTGCAGCATCCGGCGATTCGGAAACGCCGACAACCACTCCCAACCTCGAACCGGAAATCGCCGATCTGCTCAATCGTCTCAACCTGATGCAAGCCGAATTCGATGAATGCGGTCGTGGGATCACGTCACGGCGACAGCAACTATTCGCTGACTGGTACAAGTACATGATCTGCGCCTATCCGCCGGAGGACCAGATCGGCGACTATCCGGATATGGACGAGGTCAAGTTTTTCATCGAGACCAACGGGCTCCAGCCGCTTGGCGCGCAAGTCGCGCACCGCCGAACCTTGCGGAGACAACGCGACCAACTGCTTGACGAACTGAGTCAGCGCCTTGCTGAGATCACGGCCAATCCGTCTACTGCCGGTCCGTCATATATCCTGAAGCCGATTCCGTCGCCGCGCTACTGGCGGCCCAACGATCCCGTGATCTTGATTGAAGGTGTCGAGCCGACCCCGCGGCACGGCGAGGATGGCGCCCTCAAGTGCAGGTTGAAGAAGGGATTGCCCAGCGGCGATATTTCACAGCACCTCGACATCCTGCTGGATGCTGTCGAACAATGCGCCATGGATAAAAGTACCGGCTTGCATCAGAGCAGCGAGCAGCCCTGGCATCCCTTTCTCCTGGAGTGGCGCGTCGACGTCCTGCCCCTGGGAAGCAGTATCAATCTGGATCCGCACCATCCGGCCTACAAAACCGATTTCATCGAGCGCAATTACGACTTCCCTGACGCTGGACAGGATCTTACGCTGAAATCGGGCCAGGCGCAGGTCATTGACGCATCCAACCGCTACAGCGGTCGCAGCATCCTCCTGCCCCATGCCAAAATTGCCCTCCGCACTCAAATGGAAACGTATTTGCAGACGCAACTTCTTCCCGGCTATTACAAGGACCAGGAGATTCCCCTAGCCAGCCGCACCAACGATTTCTTCATCGACAACTACGCGAAGATCTTTGACTGGTACGATGCGTTACCGCCGGACGACGAGAACAGGGGCAAGAACCTCACCTCGTTGCTGAATATTTACCGCCATTTGTTCGGCAACCCGAAACAGCCAGAGGATTCCCCGGACCTTCATTGCATGACGCAGACGCTGACCGGCTTCAACGAGGCGCTGCTGATGCACAAGCAGACACGGCAGCTGCCCATCGACGATCCGCTGGGCTTCGAGTCGAACCGCGCTTTCACCGATGCCGTGCGGGAGGCGGTACAGAGCGAAACCCGTAGCGCGCCTCAGCCGCTCAATGATTTCAACCCGCTGCGCTCCGGCGTGCTGCGTCTGGCCGATCTTCGCCTGGTGGACACCTTCGGCCGTGTACAGGTTCTGGATTTCAACGATCAGCCTGTGACCACTGCCGAGCCTCTGCAGACGCCTGCACTTCCCCATGAGACCCACCTGCCGCCGCGTTTCGCGCAGCCCGCGCGATTGAATTTTCGTTGGCTCTCGGCCGATCGAAGCTTTACCGAGCACACCGATCAGCCCGAGATGAACAGCCACCCGGCATCATCGCCGCTGTGCGGCTGGTTGCTGCCGAACCTGCTCGACAAGCGGCTGATGGTTTACGCAGCCGACGGCCAGCCTCTCGGTTCCATTTCCACCGACGGTCAGTGGTACGGCGCTCCCGGTGAGCCTCGTCTCGCCCCCTGGGAAGCGCCCAATCCCCACCTCGGTCGCCTGCTGGTTCATCTGCTGCGACACGAAAACCTGGCAAGTTTTCTCGACAACATCGAGACGCATTACGGCGCGATCGACCCCGAGAACTTCGCCGAGCATGCCGCCCTCTCCCTGTTGATCGGCCGGCCTCTGGCGGTGGCGCGCGTGGCGTTGAACCTCGACCTGCAGGGCCTGCCGGCTGTCAACGAGGATTGGAATGCGTTCCGCCGCGACCTCCAACGCTCCGTGCAAAGCACCGACGGGGTAGTCGAGCGCCGCGAGGACGACCACTTCACCACTGTCAAGATCCCCATCAAGCTGGGCGCATTCGAGCAGCTCAACGATGGGCTGGTGGCCTTCTGGGAGGAACACTGGGCGGGCGACGGGGTGTGCAAATATCGCTACGTTGAACGGGATCAGGATCGAAAGTACGTCCAATACAGTGCCGAGGCGAAGCCGCTGCTGCACGCCCCCGACGATTCGCCGCTCAAGCTGACGATGCTGCTCGATCCGCGAGGCGTCGTGCACGCCACTTCGGGGATATTGCCGAGCAAGGCCATCAGCCTCCCGCCGGACCAGTATGCCGACGCCCTCAAGCGGCTGGCGGTCACTTTCCTGACGGCGCCGGTGCTGACGGAGGCGGGCAAAATCAACCTGCCGCTTCCCGAGGAGCCGGGCTACGTCTGGTCCTGGGTCGATAAGGCGCACGGCACCTGGGAAGACGTCGAGGAGATCGGCCGCCCCAACACCAACGCCACCTGGGGCGCGGCGCAGGAAGTCGTCGAGGGCTGGCTGAAACTGACACCGAACGCAGAGGAGTGATCCCGGCCATGCGACCAAGACGCTAGTCGTTTGCGAGTAAATTCAGGGCGGTCATGGCGGCCGATACAATATCGAATTCAGCAATGAAAGGATGAACAATGGGAATAATAACTGATGGTTTACAGCTCTATCTCGAGTTGAGCGAACTCAAAGACGACAAGTCTACACCCGACATTTCAGGCCATGACCGCCATGGCATCGCGGGAGGAAGCACCTCACTCGTGACTGACGATTTGTTTGGGTCCTGTCTCAGTCTTATGGATACTCAGAGTCTCATTAGGATTCCTGGTACCGAGAGGTTATGCAACACCGGAGATGTAACCGTCGAAGCCTGGTTCTGCTCGAGTAGTCCGTTTGACAGATTCTATGCCATTCGTAGGAATATAGTAGATTCTGGTCAGGTGAATCTCCCCGTGTTCTCCTTTGGTCTCAAGCCCTACAAGAAAAAAATCGAGTGGCTCAGCGGGCAGCCCTTATACGAACCTCGTTTCTTCTTTGAACAAGGGGTGGCAACCTCACAAGCATCGTCAGCAGGAGCAGGTCACCCCATGAAATTAAATTGGAGGGATCAATGGTACCACCTAGTGGGGGTAATGAAGAACAATAAAATAGGTTTCCGCCTGCATGATCAGGATGGGAAGGATTGCGGTGGTTCTGCAGCCCAATTAAACCGCAGTGTAGGGACACAGCAACCTAACACTACTCCGCTTGAGATCGCCTTTGAGACAAAGGGCACAGTTAGCAAGTCTTTTTCCAGCTCGGCGGTTCGTGTCGCACGTGTACGTCTCTATGACAGGGCCCTTAGCGAAGCGGAGATCGAGCAGAACATCCGCGCCGATTTGGAAGAGGCCAGTATCTCGCCCCCGGACACCGAACCAGAGGACGAGGAAGCGAACAAATCTGGAGGCAGTGTCGAAGACCAGCCGTTGTCTGGGTATCGGGCCGAATACCCCATCGACTTCCGCCTCTATGACGACGACCAGCAGTCCGTGTTCTACATCGACAACGGACCGAAAGGGGCCAACGGCGCGACCGGGTATCCGCTGCATCTGGAACTGCACAACCGCTCGGGTCGCGACATCACCTTCAAAGAGGCAGTCGGTTCCACAGCGATGGCCGAGAGTCATCACCTGGAACTGCAGTTCCGCGCCGGTACCCTTTCGCCAAATACGCTCCAGGCGCTGAAAGAAGCCAAGGTCGAGATCGAGGAGCGGGTCTGGGGAAACACGCCATCCGTAAACCGAAGCGCTTGGGGCCTGGGGGTCTCCGATTCGAAACACGGGGAGCCGGTGTCGCTCTATCTATTGCGTCAGGGGCCGGACCAGGTGCTGGCTGCCGACCAGCGCTGCGAACTCACGCTCACGCCAATGGCCGCGGGCGCCGGGCAGGGCGCCCGGGGCGCGCAAGTGACCCTTCGGTTCAACCAAATGACCTTTGCCGGAGCGGAAGGATCGCCGGTGGTGGCGGACCGCACGAAGCAGCTCTACATCGGGCACGTCGGACGACGCAATGTGCCACTGCACGTCGGTTTCCTGGGTCCCAATTCCAACAGGATCCCGATCTCCCAGGACCACCCGAAACTCCGGAAATTGACGCTAGGTATCACCAACACCCATCCGAAGAACGCGATCGCCTCGCAATCCGGGGCCAAGGCCAAGCTGATCTTGAAGTTCGACTACGGCAGCCAACCATGGGACCTCTGCTCTGGAGAGGCTGCAGAAAGCTTAACGGTCTCTCGAAAGTGGCCGGCCGAGACAACGGACACACGGGTACCACCATTTGAACGCGGCCAAGGCGAGAAACCGGAGTGGCGGATCGAGTTCCCGCCCCAGGGGCTCCAACCGGGCGAGCGGGTCGAGGTGCAGATCGATTTCGCCGGCATTCCCCACGCCAATTCGGGCGACACCAACCTGTACTTGGACTACGAGAACATTCCGGGCTATGGAGAAGGCCGGTTCATCTGCACTGTCACCCGTTCACCGTTGATCTGCACGGATAAGGGTGTCGATATTCACGGGGGACTGACGGTTTCTCCCGAAAGCGGTGACTCTTTGAAGATAACAAGTGCGGGCGATGTTCATGCTGCCAGTGTCACCAGCAGTGGCAATATCGAGGTGAACACGGGCGAGCAGGGCGAGGACAGTGTTGCCAAGATAACGAGTTCGGGCGAGGTCAGTGCTGCCAAGATAACGAGTTCGGGCGAGGTCAGTGCTGCCAAGATAACGAGTTCGGGCGAGGTCAGTGCTGCCAAGATAACGAGTTCGGGTGAGGTCAGTGCTGCCAAGATAATGAGTTCGGGCGATGTTCATGCTGCCAGTGTCACCAGCAATGGCAATATCGTGAGCAGGACGGGCATGGTCGAGGCTTCCACGATCATTAGCAGTGGGGAGATGAGAGTCGGAGACAAGTTGCACTTACAAAGGGGGCGCTATAAGGAATGTTGGACGATCGAAATAGATGAGCATACCGATAGGTTAGGTTTCTTTCACTCTGGCAAGCTAGTCGCATGGGTTACGACGAAGGGAGATTGGCACAAAAAGTTAGAAACAGAATAGTTTCATCGGCTATCCCGGTGTTCCAGTGGCCAGATCCAAGAAGCACGAAATGCATTTACACCTATGGTGGCCACGGTCGCGACTCGAGCACCGTTTTCCGTTGCGGTATCTGAGCGGCAATGGCGCAAAGTAAGCCGCAGTCTTAAATTGCAAACAGATTCTTCAAGTATTGATGCTTCATAGCATCCAAGACACAAGGACCGCTACAAATGCCATCATATGAAGTTGAAGTCTGGCGCCGCAAGCTCCATCCATTGCGCAAGCAACAATGGTGGCGCCGTATTGGGAGTCGAAAAAAACAATGGCTCAACGACGCAAAATTGTTTGAGCGTCTGACGGGAAATTCATCAATGCCTCAGGGATGGAGCCACCATAATATGAAAACGGGAGACTGGATCATCAGGGACACGACGGATAACCGTTTACACTACGTGGAGAGTGAGATCTTTGGAGCCACCGGCACACTTTATCGGCATGACGGTACAAGCTGGACGTGTGTAATCTGTCGAAGTGCGAATAAAGGAAAAAAAGCTTCCTTTAAACTGACGGGGCGAGAGCGCGGGGCCCTTACGAAGATATTAGGAAATGACACCACCGCTGCCGACCTGATCAGAAAATTAAAAAATCGTACTTACTCAGGACAAGAAGCTTTTAAGAAAGCGGTCGAAGAGGCACTCAATTCTCCGGTAGATGAAGCTATCCTTAGCGGTCTCTTTCGCATTGCTAATCAGTTCCGCACGCCGGATCACTTGCGTTGGGTCGAAGGGAAAGAAGGAGACTTGCTGATAGTCGCAGCTTCCGGGAGAAACCGACAGGATATCAAAGATCTTCTCGGGCAGGATTGTCCGTTCTCATATATGTATCTTCGTCGCGGCAAAATTGAAGAGGCTCAAAGTGGCGACAAAGTTGAAGAGGCTCAAACGGAATGGGATGTGTGGAAGATGCAACATCACGGAGCCACCACGGAGATCACAACGGAGGAATTGCGCAAAATCCAGGAGGAATTGCGCATGGGCCAGAAGATTCAGGATACTATCACCCCGGCGTTGATGGCGATTAAGAAAAACCCCAAGCGCTGGCATGAGATGGATCAGGTGAAGGAAACCGTCAAAGAGTGTCTGAAGGTATTCTATAATGAGATTCTTCCGGAGCTTGTTTTGTTGTTCATCACGGAGGCTGTACCGTCACCAACCGCCGGAACCGCTTCGGTTCAGACAATCATAAATCAGATCGCCGAAATGGCAGGCAGCCCGGGTCTGCTGCCAAGTCAGTTTGCTCAGTCGGGCCATGAGTCCGTTGCCCTGGGTTTTGTGTGCCTGTTTGACTGCATTCGGCTCTATGAACTGCTGCAAAAGACGAGACTGACCGAACAAGACATCAAGGAGATTAAACGGGTTTCGATGGACCTCGCGCTGAACATCCCCAAAGGACCTCCCGCCATCATGGCGGGCGTGAAGGTGATCGTGGACGCGGCGACTTGTGGCGTAGGGATACAGGGGGTCACTACGGCAGCTGCCTATATGGGCATCATTTCCGCAGCGGTGTCGTTTGCAACGGCCGCACGCGACGTCCGCCGAGGCGGAAAGGTCTGCAGTCGAATCGGGAGGATGAACAAGACGCTCGATACGATCAAGTCAGATGACGAAAGACAGGCGAGATTTGAAGATTCTGAGTTCAACAAGATAATGCATTTTGCCGTTCAAAAACAATCTCGCAGGGCCAACAAGCACGGCGTGATGGCGGTGACGGGCGTGGTAGGGGGCGTGGGAGGTGTGGCGCTCGGCGGGATGGCAATCGCGGGCACCGCCAACATCTGGAACCCGGGCGGCTGGATTATTGCAGGGGTCGGAGGGCTGGGTGCCATCGGGGTCACCAGCTACGTCCTGTACAGGTATATAACCAAGTACGAACGTCGGGCGAGAAGAAGAGAGAAAGGAAAGCCGGTAAGCCCCGAAGACTTCGCTGACAAGTTGATTCATTTGTACCAAGCCCAGCACGATTTCTATGAGGATGCGGAGTGGATACTGAAGGCGTTTGGAATAGACGCCGATGGAGGTCAGCTCGGCGGGATGAGTCGGAGCGACGCAAAAGACGTCATCGTCGGCCACTTGACCGGGAACTAAAAAGGTTTGCGCATGATCGATCTGAAACAGCTCACGAGTATCAAACCCACTGAAAAGTCGTTTGTCGACGTCTCACCCGAGGTCCGCCTGGAAGTTACGGCAACCCGAGTGCTTGACAGCGAGTCAAATCTCTATGCCCTCGTCTGGGAGCCTCCGCCGAGCGATTCCGGTCGAACAGCTCTTTCGTTTGGGAACCTGCTGGGTTTGTGCGGTCTACGGGAGCTGGACCAATTGCCGCAGTGGCTCAAGGCATTGGCGGAGGTTTCACTTCGCGGCTTTGGGGTCGTTATGGAGGAAGGAAGTATTTCGTACATCCAGGTGACGGTAGAACTATCGTCTGATCATCGATGGATGCTCGTTGAGAACTTTCTGGGTCTGGAGGGAATCACGCTCAACATGCGCGCGCGCTCGCCGTTTGATGAAGAGAACGCTTCCATCGAGTTGGCTGTGGGAGGAAAGATCATCCTGGGTGAGATCGCGCTGGGCGTGAATGCCGTCTGTCCGAATCTGATGATGCTCGGTCGGCAGCCCGAAGATATCCCCAGCTATGAAGACTCGCTGACCGCTTTTAGAAATGTGTACCCGGATGTCAACGAGAATGACTTCAAGGAGCTTTTCGACCACTTCGCCGCCGAGGGGACCGAGGGATTCCCGCCACCAAGTTTTCAGGTGGAGGGTTCTCTGCTTGGAAAGGGCGATCCAGATGCGGGCGAGGAAGGCCCGCTCTACCTTCCGGTGACGCTGCGAGATGTGTTTCGTGGCTTTGCGTGGAATTTGCCAGAAGGTGTGGATGGCTTCGGGATTTCTGCGCTGGATTTCCGTTTCGATACGGGTGACGGCAGCTGTTACTTTTTTATCGACATTTCAAATACGTTTGAGGTGATATCCGACCCGAAACTCGCGCTCAAAGATCTATTCGCTACTGTGTCACATGATGGCAGTCCAGGCAATGGGCTGGTTGGTGAAATTGGTGCGGTTGTCACGTTTTGTGAGGCCGAAATCTCGGTCAAAGCGCTCTGCTCGGCAGCTGACGGCGGCTGGCAGTTCGAGGGCAGCTACGACAACATCGATGAGCACGAAGTAACCAAGGATTCTGAGTGGTTCACAACGGGACTGAAGGATTTTTTTCCCGGCATCGAGCTTCCTTCCATCCTGACGACTGATTTCTGTCTCAATAAGTTGTTCCTCTCCTTCAACACCAAGAGCAAAGCGTTCAGCTTCACCTGCGATTGCACGCTCACGATCAGGGAGAAAAAGATTGAAGCCATGCTTGCGATCGACATCGCGCCGGAGGGCGAGGGTTTCCGGGAGAAGTTCGGCGGTCAGGTCATAGTTACGCCCGAGGGGAGCCAGCCGATCTTTTTCGAATTGGGCATCGAGCACGAAGAAGAGCAGACTTCTCTGCTTGCGGCTTATCGCGACCCGGAGGGAACGAAGCTTCCGCTCGACAGGCTGATTGGTGAGTTTTTCAGTTTTGAGAGTCTGCCCCAGTGGAATATCGGGGTTCACGACGCCTTCTTTGTTCACCGGGACGGCCTCAACCTGTTTGGGTTGGATATCGATGGTGGCATCGATCTCTCGCAGATTCACCTGCCCGATCTGCCGCTCGTCGGTGCGGGTGACATTTTCGGTCCGGATGAGACCTTACGGCTGTCGTTCCAGGGTATAGTGCTGACCAGACTACTGAAGGAAGACGAGCGCAAAGACCTGGCTGGCCTGTTGGGTCAGCACGGGCTCAAGTTTCCCCCCGCCGCTAAGGCGCTCAAGGTGGGTCCCAACGTGGACATCAGCCTGCAATTGGGGAGCGAAACGCGACAGCTGAGCGCGCCGAAGATCGACACGCAGAGCAGTGAGCCCTTGAAAGTCGATGGACCATCCGCCGATGCGATAAACAGGGAGGACAAGACTCAGTGGATCAACATCCAGAAGTCATTCGGTCCCATACACATGGAGCGCGTCGGTCTCCGCTTCGAAGACGGGGGCCGGATCTCCGGGCTGCTGGATGGGCATCTGACCGCGGCCGGGCTGACCGTAGCGCTCGAGGGATTGACCGTCACTTCATCGTTTTCCGATCTGACCGACGTTAGGTTCGACCTGCAAGGGCTGGGTATAGATTATCGCAACGATCAGGTGGAGTTGGGTGGCGCGTTCCTCAAGCAGACCCCCACCTACCAGGGTAAAAAAATCACGGTGTTCGCCGGTTCAGCGGTGCTTCGCGCCGAGCAACTGGCTCTCTCCGCCGTGGGTGTATACGCTAAATTCCATGAGCACCCTTCGCTGTTCGTCTACGCGGTCCTGGATTCTCCGATCGGCGGTCCAGCCTTCTTTTTCGTCACCGGACTGGCCGCCGGGTTCGGCTACAACCGGGCGCTCGAGATGCCGCCGATCGCCGAGGTGGCTAGCTTCCCACTGATTACCCAAGCGAAGAAGCCTGCGGATCAAGAAAAAGACCTCGACCCGCTCGAACAATTGAATGCATTGGAGCAACATCTCCCGCCCGCGATCGGCGAGGACTTTCTGGCGGTTGGGGTTCACTTTACGTCGTTCAAGCAGATCGACTCCTTCGCGCTGCTGATCCTGCAGTTTGGGGAGCGCCTCGAAATCGATCTGCTCGGCCTGTCGACTCTGCTTCTGCCGCCGAAAAAGGCGGAAGGTAAGCAACTAAGTTCGCCGGCCGAGGCGGAAGGTAAGCAACCAAGTTCGCCGGCCGAGGCGAAAGGTAAGCAACTAAGTTCGCTGGTCGAGGCGGAACTCGCCATCAAGGCCTCCTTCGTGCCGGAAGAGGGTACGCTACGCATCCGCGGCTTGTTGACGCCCAAGTCGTACGTGCTGTCTCACGAGAATCACCTCAGGGGCGGCTTCGCTTTTTACAGTTGGTTCCTGGATACCGGGGACGCCAAGGCCGGCGACTTTGTCGCCACGCTGGGCGGGTATCATCCGTCGTATCACGTTCCGGCTCATTACCCAACGGTGCCCCGACTGGCGCTGCAATGGAAGGTCAGCGACAACCTCAACATTAAGGGCAGCGCCTATTTCGCGCTGACCGCGCACGCCTTCATGGTCGGCGGTCGCCTGGAGGCCGTCTGGCAGAGCAAGGATGTCCGTGCCTGGTTCACCGCCGAGGCGGATTTCCTCATCGCCTGGCAGCCGTACTACTATGAGGCCGGTGTTCTGGTCGAGATGGGAGCAGACGTGACGATCCACTTCGCCGGCACCCACCATTTGTCCTTCGAAGGAGGCGCCTCCATTCAATTCTCGGGCCCCGAGTTTGCGGGCCACGCCCATATCGATGGCAAAGTGCTCGGCATTCGCGTGAATTTCGACATGAATTTCGGGCAGACCCAACGTCCGGAGGCCATCAATTGGGTTGCCTTTAAAGAAGCGTTTCTGCCGGAAAAGCCCTGCGGTATTGCCGTGCAAAACGGATTGCTGCGGACAACCCAGGACGATAATGCGGTAGAACGATGGATTGTCGATCCGACCAACGCGGCTTTCACTGTCACTTCCGCCGTTCCCATCACGAATCCGCAGAGCAGTCTGCTGGGGATTCGCCCGATGGGTCTGAAGGCGAATAGTGATGATGCATTCGTGAGCAGTCTCGAAGTGACGATTGATGGGAAGCCCTGCGAGGATAGGAAATTCAACCTGAAGCCCGTCCGCAAAGCGGTGCCTTCCGCGCTGTGGAGCCAGCCCAAAAAGGTATCCAGTGCGTATGACAAGAGGTTCGTCGATCCGCCTGATCTGAACGGAGAGTCTTTGGTCGAGAATATCGTCATGGGCTTTACGGTTCAGGCAGCCGAGCGCCCCGAAGGCGAGCATACGCAAGGACTGCAGCCGAAGACCACTGAGACGCATGGGTGTCCCGACGAGGCCGGTTGGCAGACACCCGAGGCTGATAACTTGCCCTGGGGTGTCCCGATGCACGACGACGCGTCGGTCTCGCGCTCAAAGCAGCAACGCGAGCGACGCGAAGACATGCTAAAAGCGCTGAAAATTCCCGTTGGAGGCGTCGCGTTTCCGCACAAAAATCCCGCGGCCTTTTATGGACTGGAGCGAGTGTCATGAGCGATCCCACCGGAAGTTTCGAATTCGTTGACTCTCATCAGCCGCCATTGACCGCCGGCGACCACAAGATCACAGCCAGACTCACAATCAAAAGTAAGCATGAGGCGGATGATTCAAGGTACAAGTTCGACGAGAGCTTTGGGGAAGTCACAAAAAATATCTCGATCAGTGGGCCCCGCTTCTCCCTGTCGCCGAAAGAGATCTATACCCTGTTTCCCCCGCCCGGAAGTCTGGGAGATCATGCCAATGTCCTTCCGCACATCGTCTTGACGCGTAGCACGCTTCCATGGGAGCGACATCCGTGGCGGGATGCACCAGAAACTCTCTCGGATAAAGACAAGTGGAAGCGATCCGTGTCATGGCTGGCGCTACTGGCTTTCCACGCCGAAGAAGAGGTCAAAGTATCAGAGCCGCCGCTGCGGGAGTTGTCTGAGTATTCGAAAATGGAGGACTCCCACTTTCCAGAGATTGAAATAGAAATGGCTCAGTCTCTGGAGGACAAGCTGACGGTACTGGATGTTAAAAGGGGCAAGGTTGAAAGCATCTTGCCGAGCGCAGAACAACTGCATCTCCTGTCCCATGTAAGACATTGCAAAGACGCTGGGCAAACCGTGAAAAGTGATCCGGCAGTGATCATGGCCAATAGGCTGCCCAAGCCGAAAGGCGCCACGACAGTCCATCTAGTGTCCCTGGAGAAGAGGTACAACGGCGACGGCACATTCGATTTTCTGGGCGCAGGCGATAACGATTTTATTCGTTTTGTCAGTCTGAAGAGCTGGCAGTTCTCCTGTCTGAAGCCGGAGCACACATTTACGGAGCTGCTCAAGGGTCTCAAATCGAACACGTTGCAGCTACCGTACCCGCCAAGGAACTCGGATGAGAAGAACCCCGAGGCGAAAAACAACCTACAGATGGGCCGCATCCCCCTTAAACATCAGACCCGTTCGGGACAGGAGACCCTCTCCTGGTATGGTGGCCCCCTGGCGCCTGGTCCGGGATCTGGCTTAACGCTCCCTCAGCCTGTTCGCACGGCCGACAACTTGTTGCGTTACAACCCCACACTCGGGATGGTCGACGTCTCTTACGCGGCTGCCTGGGAACTGGGCCGACTGCTGATGTTGCGAAACAAAAACGCTTCGGTCGCGCTGTTCAACTGGAAGCGCTGTTGCACTCAGGGCAGGAAGGCTCAAGACAAGACGGGACCCCACTGCTGTCCGGATCACTTGCCGTTTCAAGGCGAGCAGCGCCGGTTTGATTTTCCCCTTGATTGGTTCGCAGGGCTGGCGTGTCTCGGGAACGTGCCGTTCAACTATCTGGTCCCCGACGAGAAAATGTTGCCGCGGGAGTCCATCCGCTTTTTTCAGGTAGATCCTATCTGGATAGACTGCCTGATTGACGGCGCGTTCAGTATTGGCTCCGTCACGCATGAAGAGTGCATGTGTGACTGCGACAATCGAAATGCAGAGCTTGGAGAGGTTAAAAAACCACAAAGCGGTTTCCTGCTGCGTTCGGAGGTGGTTGCAGGATGGCCAGATCTGCAAATCGACGGTTATGAGACTGTCCTAGAGGGGGGTGACCCTTCGCCACCATCGCAGGATACGTTCAAACCGAAAACTCTATCGAAGAATGTTTTGATGTGCCTGTTCGACAAAGTTGTCCATACTGTGGACATCCACCTGCCGCCAGAGGTGCTCCACTTCGGATTTAAGAAGGAGAGTGATGGATCTTACTCGAAGCAAGCTGGTGAGGTGTATCATGAAATTTTACCGGGTCAAACTGTCAATATTCAGCGCTTGGCCACGGATTTAAGCGCTGAAACATCAGCGAAATTCGCGGCAGCGATGATCGATGGCCCTCCCCGGGTGCGGTTCAAAATAGGCCAATAGGAGCGAAGCTTTCCTGAGCCATCAGATGATTCCAATTGGCCTTGATCCTCGTTTCAGCTGCCTGTGGCGAAGTGTTACTCATTTGTCTGCGCTATGGATTTTCGGGATACACAACTTCCATATCCCATGAGTTTGCCGTAATGGTTGCACGCTACCAATGTTTCTTCTATGCTGGTAGCATGCTACTTGTGGAGGCGAAACATGCAGACAACTGAAGAAAACAAATTCAAACGTTATCGGGAACGT
>JBDLIZ010000036.1:0-18470 GCA_039714615.1 Pseudomonadota bacterium
ATTTCCGCGGAGGCCTGGTCGGTGGCCGAAACATCTGCCGTTGGGATTTCCGCGGAGGCCTGGTCTGAGGCCGAAACATCTGCCGTTGGGATTTCCGCGGAGGCCTGGCCGGTGGCCGAAACATCTGCCGTTGGGATTTCCACGGAGGCCTGGCCGGTGGCCGAAACATCTGCCGTTGGGATTTCCGCGGAGGCCTGGCCGGTGGACGAAACATCTGTCGTTGGGATTTCCGCGGAGGCTTGGCCTGTGGACGAAACATCTGCCGTTGGGATTTCCGCCGGGGCTTGGTCTGTGGTCGAAACATCTGCCGTTGGGATTTCCGCGGAGGTCTGGTCTGCGGCCGAAACATCTGCCGTTGGGATTTCCGCCGGGGCTTGGTCTGTGGTCGAAACATCTGCTGTTGGGATTTCCGCGGAGGTCTGGTCTGCGGCCGAAACGCTTGCAGTTGGGATTTCCGCAGAGGGCTGGTCTGTGGTCGAAACACCTGCAGTTACGGTTTCTGGTTTGTTTCCATCCGCAACTAAAGCGTCGGCACTCAATGCCGTATTTATTATGGTAGTGTATATCGCAATAATGCCCACCAGCATCAGTGTGGAAAGCATGTTGTTATTCATTAATATCTCCTGGTAACCCGAACGATTATTTCAGCTATGAGTTTAAGGCTAGGTCATTGCTTGAGTTTTGACTTAGATCAAGATAGGGGCATGCCGAAACATCTCAGACAGCCCTATGAATCGCGAGCGTTTGGATAGTCTATGCATGGTATTTCAAACCGAAATGCGGCACCATACCGATGCTATTACTTTTTATCAAAGGAGATCGAGATGGGGAAAACATTCAGGATCAATGGACGTATTGTCGACCGTATACACCGCCAAGGGATAGAAGACCTGAGGGTTGAGGCATGGGACAAGGATCTAATCTTCAATGATCTGCTGGGAAGTGCCAATACGGATGCGCAAGGCAAGTTTCAGATTGATTTCGAGGAATCCGACTTCAAGGATATCTTCGAGAATGAGTATCCGGATTTGTTCATCAGAGTCTTTAAAGAGGGTGTGCTGATCAAATCAACAGAAGATTCGGTCTTATGGGACGTAAAGAATGAACAGACCGATATGACCGTCAAGGTTGATCTTGAGTCAGGGGAAGGATCAACCCACCCTTTGTCAAAACATAACTGAATAAACATTGATAGAGCACTTGGTGCAGGTTAATTTCTGTCGGACTCCATTTCTATTTCCAAGGCGGCCTTTTTACTGAGGAAACGCCAGGGCAGGGGGAGCAGTCCCGGAACCTGCTCCCGATATCTCCGGTAGGTTTTGCCATGATAACGGAGCAGCTTGGCTTCTTCCAGACGTGAACCCAATATAAAGTAAAGTGTAGCAAAACTTATGGTAACCAACCAGGCGGCATTCATGTCTCGCGTCCAAAGAATTACCAGACCGAGAAAATACCAGGGATGGCGCACAAAGCGATGCAGCGGCGAGACGTGGAAGCGTTCTTGATCCAGGACCGATTCTTGTTTCAAGCGCCATTGGCGCAGTCCCAGAAATTCCTGTCCATCGTAGTAGCGCAGCGACCAGAGAAAGCCGGCGATGGCGAGCAGCGCCAGGGTATTGCTGATCCAAAACCACGGTCCTTGCCAGCGCCACAGCCAAGATCCGGAAAAAGAGACGGTCATCCACAGCGGGGGTATCAGAAATATCAGTGCAGCAAGATTATAGACTGCCCGGTAGGCGGGCATGACAGCGGGCCTCCAGGCCGCGATTTTTTGTTTCAACCACAATGAGGCGAGTATGGAATGGATCGCGAAATAGGCCAGCCAAAGGATAGCGAGCATCAGCAGATAGACGTTTGCGGTCCCCATCAGCCGTCCCTGTCCGCCGGCCACCCGCTACACTCTTTGTTCACCTACCTGTCGTCGTTTTGTATTTCATCGTAAAAGTATAGCGGTTTTCTCTTGCGCAGGTTGTATTTCTCTTGCATTTAGGTGGACGAGGCCGGCGGCGAATGTGATCAAGCCTTGAAGGGCGCAGCTGAAAAGGCTTCGAGCCGATGTGATCTTCGATGACAAGACCTGGCTGAAACCCTATAAATTAAGGGTCTGCGGTGAATACACTCCAACCCGGGTCGTGTTAAACTTGCGCGCTGACTAGGCCCATCGTTTCCATCCTGTGTTAATTGCTTCTGCTGCCCATTTTTGCGAAAGATAGGGAAATAACCAATCTTTTGTTTATTGCAGTGTATGGTGATGAAAACGGGTCGTTATGCAGGTAGGTAGTTAATCTTTCGAATACCGCTAAACATGCGAGGAACTCTTTAGAATGATGAAAAGACACCTTTTCAAGCCTTGTTCGATGTTGTTGTTTTTGTTCATGTCTGGCGTGAATAGTGCGCCGGCGGCGGAACTGGAACTCTCCTTGAGTAGTGAGAGCGTCAAGGCTGAATACATCATGGACTCTAGCTTGATCGGGTCTGGGGGAGCGGATCTGTCGGCAAGTCTTTTTTACAATGAAGACAGCGACCTGATGGGCAACCTTGGCCTGACCGTCTCTGGCATGCCCGCGGGTCAGGTCCCATTTACCTTTGGTGTGGGGGCGCGATTCTACGGCGGTCGCGTGAAACAAGGCGGTGATAACACCGTCTATGCCCTGGCCATCGGCGGGCGCGGGAAATACACCATTCCAGCCAACATTCCCATGCACGTGGGTGGTGAGATTTTCTACGCCCCAAAGGTGACGACCTGGAGTGATGGCAAAGATCTGATGGAGCTTAATCTACGTTATGAGATCGAGTTTATTCCTCAGACCCTGGCTTTTGTGGGCTACCGATTGCTGAGGACGAATCTGGAGCAAGGGGGCGGTAATCCAAGGCTGGATAACAATGTACATCTGGGTATAAGGCTGCACTTCTAGTTCGCTGCATTAAAATGGAGTTAAAATGGTTGCTTCAACGGATAACCTCTCTCGTCTGCTGGTCATCATGTCGCAGCTCAGGGATCCGGTATTCGGATGTCCCTGGGATCTGAAACAGACCTTTTCCAGTATCGTTCCCTACACCCTAGAAGAGGCCTATGAAGTCGCTGACGCCATCGAGCGTTATGATTTTGACGACTTGAGGAAAGAGCTGGGCGATCTGCTGTTTCATGTTGTGTTCTATTCCCATATGGCATGTGAACAGGATCTGTTTGATTTCGATGCCGTGGCCAAGGGGGTGTGTGACAAGCTGGTACAACGCCATCCGCATGTCTTTGGTGACGAGCGTATAGAGACTGAGGAGCAGCTTAAGGTCGCTTGGGAGAACCACAAGGCCAAGGAACGGGATAAGAAAAATGATGGAACCGCACCAGCCAGTGTCATGGATGGTGTTGCTGCGGCCTTGCCCGAGTTGATACGGGCGGTAAAGTTGCAAAAGCGCGCCGCAGGGGTAGGGTTTGATTGGACCCAGACCTTCGAGATCCTATTCAAGATTGAAGAAGAACTCGAAGAGTTAAAGCAGGAACTGGAGGACGGCAATAAGGACTTGGTGGCGGAAGAGCTCGGCGATTTGTTGTTTGCCGTGGTTAATCTCGCACGTCATGCTGGAGTAGATCCTGAGCAGGCCCTGCACTTGGGAAATAAGAAATTTGAAACCCGATTCCGGACCATTGAGCAACACCTCGCGGCACAAGGACGCAGACCACAGGAATGCGACCTGAAAGAGCTGGACGACCTGTGGGAGCAGGTCAAGAAGGAACTGAAGGCCTCTGGACAGGATGATCGGTCCTCCTAGGCGAATACCCAAACCAAGAAGGCATAACGCGCCAATTTGCCGGTGCCCACCAGGAAGACAAACCAGACGAGACTCACTCGCAACAGCCCCGCGAACAGGCATAAGGGATCACCTATCACGGGCAACCAGGCCAGCAGCAGGCTGGGAAGTCCCCAGCGCGTGAACCAGACCTCGGCGCGTGCAAGATCCTGCTGGTCAATGCGCAGCCAGCGTCGATGCAGCGCGGCGTTGCCGGCGCGGCCCATAGCGTAGGTGATAAGACTGCCCAGCAGATTGCCGGCACTCGCATTCAGGATCATAGTGAGCGCCTCGCCGCCTTCGCTGAGCTTGTATAGCAGCAGGGCCTCTGAACTGCCGGGCAGCAGGGTGGCGGAGAGTAGGGCGCTTATGAACAGGGGCCAGTCCAAAGGACGCTGTAGCTTGTTATGAGATTATTCAATCTGGCATAGGCTCAACCTAGATCCTGCAAGCACGATCACTTGCAGGATCTAGGTGTCACTAATCGATTGAACAAATAAAATCGATGCTGTCATCAGGCAGGGCCGTATGAATGCGATCTGCGGGGGCCCATTACCGCTTGTGCCCCTGATCCTGCTTCTAATTCCTGTCGTATTGTTGCAACCGATATCCGCGACGGCGCAAGTGAAATTACCGGCGTCCGAGACGGCCGTAGAGGAATCGGGAGGGCGTCTGTACAGGACCAATGCGGAATTGAAGCCGAGCAGTCTTTTATCGGTTTTTTGCCAAGTATGCTCCAAGGTCAGATATGGAGAGCTTTTGCTACTCGGTTGTATGTTGTTGAATCAACGATAGCAAACTGGTAGGTTGTTTTACGAAGATTTCATGCCGTCTTTCGCTCATCGTCTCAAACAGATGCTCTGCGATAAGCCTATGCGCTTTGGCGTTGGGGTGACTATCCCATTTGGCGATGGCCAATGAATCGGGATCCTGTAGCTTGTAAACCTCCCGGAGATTAATGGTGATGAATCCTGCGGTTTTTGCTTGACTGATGTCTTTTTCGGTGTCGGCCACTGTCAACCGCTCGCTGGTCATGGGCTGAAGAATATATACCGGAATAATGCCCCGTTGTCGGCAATCTTGAACTATGCGTGTATATGCCCAGGCAAGGATTTCATTCCCGTAGGGACTGAATCGATTCTTTAATGTATCTAGATCCATGTTTTTTTCTACCCCAGCCCGATCTATGATGGCCTGTAATCCAGGGTAGGGAATTTTATACTCATAAAAAACCCGTTTAGCAACGCTGTCCGTGACCCGTCTGGCATCATCCTTGTGTCCTACGTAGAATACGATGTCTGGATCGAAGGAGAATGCCTTGTATTCCAGGATGGCCACCAGACGCACTGCAGTTCGACCGGGAAGTGAAAAGTTTAGAATCTCGATCTGATGATGCTCTAACTCGTTACTGTCGTTCAGCTTTTTTTCCAGAACAGCCTCGAAGATCTGGTCGTTATTGACTCCAGAGCCGAAGATATGGGAGGGGCCAAGCAAGGCGATTCTTGTTGTGTTGGGGGATTTCTCAAGTTCATAGTCGCGGTCCCGCATGCCCCACCGGTTTGATATCACCTTAGCGCCTTTGAAGGAGTATTCCAGGTTGGGGGCCATCTCTGTTCCGCGGAAGTCGTTGGTGGGAATGAACACCCCTTTGGGTGTCTTATTCCAATCCTCAGGACGATGTACGGCGGATTGCCATAGCCGGCTATTTCTATTGACCCCAACGAGGTTTTCATAATAGCCACGCTCGAGATTACGTTGATCTCGTTTGCTCAAGCCGACGATACGCACTGATTCTAGTACTTCGGCCGCATCTACCGGCAGCTTGGAGTACACGGCGGTGTGTCCTAGGACATAGACCATACTCATTGCCAGGGCCGTGTTCAGCGCCGGACGCCAGAACCCTGAAGGGGCAGGCTTGTGCGGTGCTGCCGGTAGGTGTCCCTTGAGCGCCGCGCGGCGCTGTTTGGCCAACTGACCGAATCCCCAGGAGGCTGCGAAAAGCGCTGGGATCAATACCACCATGACCAGCCACGCCTGGCCCGTGGTCGCCCACGTCGTCACCCATTGCCCCAGGGTATCACTCGACCACATTCCCCAGAGTAGGCCCAGGGTGAGGAAGGTCGCTGCGGTGCTCAGGCTCAGCGAGAGATGATCATAGAGGCCGCGCCGCTGCACGCCCAGCGAGCGCTCTCGACCATAGCGGGTCTCGTAGAGCGAATTGAGAATCACAAACCCCGCCAGCACCGCCCAGTACAGCGCATCATGCCACTCCAGCAGAAACGCCCCGCGCAGCCAGAACCACTGATAGGCGTGCAGAAACCAGGTCGCGAAGAATACCACTATCGTGGAGATGATGATCGCGCGTGTCTCACCAAGCTTGCGCACTTTGAAATACACCGGATAGTAGAAGATCTTCATCATGAAGTCCTTCCAATAGATGTTGATTCGGCGCCAGAAGTCATTGAAGCTGGAGGCTAGAAAGTACAGATGGTTGGTCTCGGGCAGGTTGAAGCCGAATAGCAGCAAAATCCCCACGATCATGTGAAACAGCCCCGAGACCTGCAGATACAGCGCAAAGGACGAAAAGCTGAAATGCAGCACCCCCATCAGCCCGCTGACCTCCACCGGATCGATGGTCAGATACTGATACACCAGTCGGTAGAGTAGCAGGTGCACAAGGCCGCGAAATATCCACGATACACCGCGTTGGTACAGCCGCCAAGGTTCACCCCCACTGTAGTGACTGCGTAGGAATTTCTTGTAGTCCACCACCGGAAACAGCGGAAAACACACAGTAGGCACCATGAAAAAATAGCTCAGGGTCTGCTTCCAGTCCGGGCGGCGCTTCTCATGCTTGATATCGTAGAGATAGATGATCATACGAAACATGAACATCGCCCCCAGAATCTGCCATACCGCCACCTCCCAGGGTGTCGCAGCCCACCCCAGGCGCAGTCCCACCAGAGCGGCTGCGATCAGGGCGATGATCGCCAACCGAAGCGAAAACGACACCGGCAAGTAGGTCACCCCAATCAGCACCAGCCCGATCCCCAGCACCCAGGCTCCATTGACCGGTCCCAGGATCACCGGCACACTGGCCATTGAGAACACCATAAAGAACAATCCTCGGTAGCGCTGCGACAGCAAGGCGTTGACCAGAAATCCTCCCAGGATCATCAGGGAGAGGTTCTGAAAGGCTGCATCCTGAATCTTGAATAGCTGGATTATCAGTACCAGCAGCAGCAATTCCACGCCAATGAACAGGATTTTTCCTAGCTCAATTTCTGCCGAGAAAAGCATGCTAAATTTGAAACGTTCGAGTCTGTCCATGATTCGTTCAGCCAGTAATTTATTGCTGCCAGTTTCTTTGCTGGGTAATTAATATTTGTCTGAATCTGCTTTACTTCTTGGGAGACTCTTGCAGAGAGCCTCAAAGATCAGATCCTGCAAGGCTATAGCGGCCTTTTTGTTGATAGGTTTAGTGGGGGGAGGCTGGGTGTTAACGGCACTTCCCTGTGCAACTCTTGGGAGAGGGGAAAGTCATCGTCCGTATGACCAGTCGATCTGGTTGTGAGATATAATTGGAAGCTACCGGATCTGGCCAACGGGGCGTCCGATATTAAAACGTCCGTACGCACTGTGTGGATGTGTTCCGCGTAGGAATATTCGGCCCGAATTCATTTGATCCATACTGACTTGGTGTTGACGAATTCCCGAATGCCATGCAGGGACAGTTCACGTCCATAACCCGATGCCTTAACACCGCCAAAAGGTAGGCGAGGATCGCTCTTCACTAGGCCGTTCACAAAGGCACAGCCGCATTGTAGTTTTCGAGCAAAGGTTTCCCCGTGCTGGGAATCCTGCGTCCATACCGCGCCGCCAAGGCCAAATCGAGTATCGTTGGCGACGCGTAGTGCATCCCGCTCGTCTTTGACGCGGATAACGATCGCCACTGGGCCGAACAGTTCCTCGTCATAGGCGCGCATCCCGGGTTTTACATGATCTAGTATGGAGGCCTGGTAAAACGCCCCTGGCCCAGGTAGGGGTTCGCAACCGGTCAGGGCCGTGGCCCCCGCTTGAATGGAGTCCGTCACCTGTTGATGCAGTTCCTGTCTGAGTTCTTCGCTGACCATGGGCGCCAGGGTCGTCTCCTGCTGCATGGGGTCACCTGGTACCAGGGCCTGGACACTAGAACTGAAACGTTGCAAAAATTCCTCAGCGATGGCCTCTACGACGATAAAGCGTTTTGCAGCGATACAGCTTTGCCCGGCATTGGCATAGCGTGAGACCACGGCCGCGGGTACGGTGATTTCCAGGTCGGCGTCTCCCAGGACCACAAAGGGGTCGGAGCCTCCGAGTTCCAGTACGCATTTTTTTAGTGCGCCGCCGGCGTTAGCGGCAACCTGGCGTCCAGCGGGCTCGCTGCCAGTCAATGTGACTGCATGTACCCGAGGGTCCTCGATAACCGATTTGACCTGAGAGGCCGAGATCATCAGAGTTTGAAAAATGCCTTGTGGAAAGCCCGCATCTCGGAAGGTTTCTTCCAGGGCCAGTGCACATTGCGGTACGCTGGAGGCATGTTTTAAAAGCCCGGTATTGCCGGCCATCAGACCCGGGGCGGCGAACCGCATCACCTGCCAAAAAGGGAAGTTCCAGGGCATCACGGCCAGTACCGTACCCAAGGGTTGATAGGC
Organism: Pseudomonadota bacterium; assembly: GCA_039714615.1. Lineage (GTDB taxonomy): Bacteria > Pseudomonadota > Gammaproteobacteria > JAAEPA01 > JAAEPA01 > JAAEPA01. The sequence goes on from JBDLIZ010000036.1 coordinate 8,484, forward strand.
TGCAAAACTATTACTGGCATCGGACGTGATGAGTTCATCGGCCAGGAACTGTTTGGCTTTTTCGGCATAGTACTCGCAAACCCAGGCACACTTGTTCACCTCAGCGAGCGATTCGTCGTACAGTTTGCCCATCTCTTCGGTGATGATGCGGGCATAGTCCACTCTGCGTTCTTTTAGAATCTCCGCGGCATTGCGCATCAGCGCCGAGCGTTCGTTCATCGGGGTCGTCGCCCAGGCTGGAGTGGCACTGGCAGTGAGCTGCAGCGCCTGATCGATTCTTGTCTCGTCCCAAGTGTCGTATTCCCGGATCAGTTGACCCGTTGCCGGGTTGAAGGAACGAAAAGCCATGTGATGCCTCCTTATACGGGTTTATGTGTTTTTCATATTTGTTGGTCGTAGGCTTTGAGCATAGTCTGTCAGGTACTTCGATTTCAAATTATCGTGTTGTTGGGGATCACCCATTTGAACTTCGCATTCCTAATGCGCATGGAGATAAGTAATTTACTAGATGAGCCATAAAAAATATCAATATAGTGAAAGATTTATTTCATGTGCTATGCTGTTAAAGACTAGGGTCTGTTGGGATTTCCCGGTACAAACCGTGGTGGATTGTAGTTGTTATTGAGAATCGGGACGAGTTTTCGTCCCCTATAAATCCTTGTCTCGGTATAGCACCGTATAAACGGTGTGCCGGTCCCATACAGGAGAGTCGTTCTCTGCTAGGGGGTGTTAGCTATGGAAGTTGCGATACTGCGCTCAGAGGTGCCACAAGGCTTTCTACAAAGGACAAAAGGAATAAAGGGGATGAATTTAAAGGAAGCAAGGGAGAAGTATGGGATCGTAAGGGGAAGACGCCACAATTATTATCAATTTTATACTGTTAAACCTACCTATACGCGTACCTATGGAGTACGTGATCTCTACTTCTATCGATATGTCAAACAGGGCAGGTCAGGTGTCCTTGAGCGCGATGTACTCAAAGCTGCGGATGGCTGGATGAAAGAATATTTTCACTGGAATGAGATCCTTCCGGTGAAGGAGGCCGCGGATATTGCCGAGGAACTTTGCAAGCTCAGTGAAAGGTATTTAGTTCACGAGCAGTATAAAGACCCCGTGCTGATCACCAATCAGATTGCGCCCTTTGGAAGACAAACCGGTTATTGGATAGCGCAACTGGGTAAGCGTGAGTTTCGTGATATGTGGGAATGGCTAGAAGTCCATGCCAAGAAGGGGGTCATGCTGTTGGGCGACAAGGAAATGTTGGCACATGACCCCGAGCTGGAGGCTGTGTATCGTAATAAGCTGTGTTAGTGCTCTATCAATGTAATAATTACATTGATAGAGCAGAAGGAGTCTGTCGGACTTCAGATGTCGCCCGATGAAGGGCGCGCGGTATCGTGGTTACCTCCAACAGGTCCCTTGGTGGGTTAGCGCTGTTTCAGATAGGCCTCCATTCTGGGAACAAGGTGCGGTATGACCTCGGGAAGCATCTTGGGTAGCAGATTACCCATGACCTCGGGCATCAACTCGGGCATCTGTTCCTTCAAGTACTGCGGCATAGGCACGACTTTTTCCATCGCCTTTAACATATCCGGCATCATTTTGGGCATCATCCCGGGTAGTAATCTGGGAAACAGCACAGGCATCATGGGTCGCATCATCCTGAGCATGGCATCACGCATAGCGGTGGGTGCGGTGTTTTTCATCCACTTCATCATGCCTCGGAAGGGTTGTGGCATGACCTCGATCATCTGGGGCAGCAGACCGGCCATGAATTCTGCCATCGCCGCCGGTTTGAGCAATTTAATCATCGCCTCGAAGGTCTTCCATTGCTCGAGGGCATAATCTGTAGGGTCAGGTAGACTGACCCCCAATCCCTCGGCGGCGATATGGGCCAAGTCGATGATGGGTAGATCGATCCCGGCCTTTTTTGCAGTGACCCGAAACTGGAGTTCACAACACGGACACCCGGCAATCAATGCCTCTGCCCCCGTCTCCACGGCCTCTTCAAGTCGCACCTTGCCGATGTTCACGGCCGCGCCATCAGGATCCTCCAGCAGACTGAGGACACTGCCGCAGCAATGGGCGTTTTCGCGGTTGTACTCCATCTCTTTGAGTTCCACCCCGGGGATGGCTTGCAGTAGCTGACGTGGTGGCTCATAGATACCGCCGGCCCGTCCCATATGACAGGAATCGTGCCAGGTGACCTTGCGGGGGATCTCTCGGGTGAACTTCAGATCGGCACTGGCCAGACGTTCGGCCAGCACCTCGGAATAGTGACGGGTCTTGATGTCGAACGGAATACCGAGTTTTTTGGCCCAGTCGGGATAATAGGTATGCCAAGACAGCCAGCAGGCCGGGCAGGAGGTTACTACCGTCTTTACCCCGCGACGTTCCATGGCACGGATGTTGTGACGCATGATCTGTTCGAAGGTCTCCCAATGACCGGCGAGCAGCATGGGGATTCCGCAACAGGCCTCCTCTTGGCCCAGATAAGTGAAATCGACCCCTGCAGCGCATAGCAGCTTGCTGGCCCCTTGGGCGACATCGGTCTCGACCAGGCTGGCGGTGCAGCCCGCAAAATAGGCAATCTCCGCCTTGTCGTGGAGTCTGTCTTTGACATCGTCCGGCAGCCAGGTCTGTCGGTCTGCCAGGCTTGCCGAGCAGGGGGTAAAGTACACATCCCCTGCTTGTACACGACTTTTTTCCTTGATGTCCTGGGTCATCCATGCCGCGCGATCCTCGCGGTGGACGCCCCAGATATTGAGTTCCTTGCGGACGCTGGCCCGCATCATCTCGAAGGGAGGGAAGGTGGCCTTGTCCTGTTTCTGGATCAACTCGCCGCGCATCTTCATCCACATGGATTCATTGGGCAGTTCCAGGGGACATTTGACATTGCACATCTCACAGGTCGTGCAGGCCAGGAAGTTTTCCACCCATTCCTGGGTCATGTTCGCCCGACCCTCCATATAATCGCGCAGAAAAAACCAGCGGCCACGAGGGGATTCCGACTCCCAGCCCCTGCCATAGTATTGATCGCATTCATCCACGCAGTAACCGCACTGGGCGCAGGCATAGGCATACCAGGCCACATCACCCGGGATACCTCGCTTGCTCCGGGCCTCGATCCGTTCGCCCACCGGGCTGGTGAACAGATTGGCGGGGATGCGGGTCAGGGGCTCCAGCGGGAGTATCGCACCCAGCAGATGAGCTATCAGTCCCTTGTCGATCACCTTACGGGGATTCATTATGCGCTGCGGATCCACCTTGTGTTTGAACTCGGCCAGTTTGCGTACCCGCTCAGCGCCCAGCACCTCATTGGCCTGACTGGAGAAGTAGAAGCCGGTGGAATAGGCCCATCCCCCATGTTTTTGGGCGCTGCGGATCAGGGTCAGGGAAAGGGCGTAGGCCACCCCATAAGCCAGGCTGCGCTCATCGTGGGGGATAAAACCCAATAGGGTCACCAGGCCTTTGGGTCCCGCACGGTGATTGAGCTGGACCATGCCTTCGAGCGTGAGCGGTTGTTTAACGGCCTGTTGCACCTGCTCAAGGACCGGGGCCAAGGCATCTAAGGGGACCACGGCCTCGGCTGGTAATAGACTGGGCCCCAGTCTTTTGATGTGCATCAGATTGAACCGTTCATCCCATTCATGTTCGGCCAGCGATTGATCTAAACGTATTCCTTGGTATTTGGTGACGATCTCATCGACAGTTTTTTCTGCATGGGCCCAGCGTTCGGTCGATGCCACCAACAGCACGATATACCCGTCTTCGGGCAGGGTAGGCCGGGGCTCGGGCACTGGATGACCATGTTCCAGCCGCGGAGGCAGAGCGTTCTTGAGCCGGGCCATGGTCGGGTTGATGAAACTTACCGACCACAGCGCCAGTTTCGAATCCAGGATCTCGTTGAGTGCGTCGGCCAATGCGGCAGTGGATTTAAAGTTTATGGCACGTACTTCGTGGGCTTGCTTGTCGCGCACCCGCAGAGTGATCTCGGTAATGAATCCGGTGATGCCCTCGGCATCGCTGATCAGTTCAAGTTCATCGCCTTCAAAAACACGAGTCTCACCCGTTGGCAATACCACCCGCGCCGAGACCACGTTGTCCAGGAAACAGCCGAATTCAAACCCACCATAGCCCACCCCACCTTGGGCCAGCCAGCCGCCCACGGTAGAAGCAGGAGCGCTGGAGGGATAGGTCCTCAGGCTGAGTCCCTGCTTGGTGATCGCCTGCTCAAGATCTTCCCAGACCAGACCAGGCTCGACTCGCACCGTCATGGCTTGCCTATCGATCTCAATCAGCTTGCGCATCCTGGTCATGTTGACCGAGAGTCCACCCTTGACAGGCAGCACCCCACCGTAGCCTGAGGTGGCCTTGGCCCGCGGCACCAAGGGAATTTTGTGTTCGGTTGCCCAGCGGACCAGTTCCAGCAACTGTTGCTCGGTCCGGGGTTGGACGACTGCCGCGGCGACCGCCTCACCGACCAAGGGTCGAATGAGTTTAGGAATAACGCCTACATCATGGCTGTAGATCCGGCGCTCCTGTTTGTCAAAACTGACCCACTCACCATACATGTGGCGAAGCTGCTCTTTGAGGGTAGGGGATAATGTTTTCATAATGGTTACAAAAGGTAGAAAATTAGGATATCTGTATATTATTATAGTCTAAAAAACATGCAAGAGGCCATGATGATCAGCCGCTTTGGGACTGCGCACGCATGCCGATAAGCGGGGATCAGAGTTCGGTTATATGTGCTCTCATGGACTTCTCTCTCGTTTCTCTTGCTTGAAGCCGCTGTAATGAAGCTGTAACATGCCGGCATCCCAACCAAGAAGGGAGAGCGTGTGAACAGGATTTCAAGCATATATAATAATTTTCTCGGACGAATAGAAAAACATATACCCGTTCTAACCATTCTCGCATTCGCAACCGGTTGCTGGTTGGCAAACCTCTCCGAGGCGTTTGCCCGTCAAGTCGATGGCACCGTCAATGGCTTTATTGATGGTTATGGAATGATCGCCCCTACGGTCATTTATCTGATACTGACCCCCTCTCTGACCAAGGTGTTCACCTCCATTGGAACGGGCGGCAAGGGTTTCGTCGCAAGGATGATGGTATGGTTTGCGGGTACCCGGTTGGTAGCCTTATTGTGGGCCGTTTTATTCACCACGGTGGTGTTCGATCTTCCATGGATATCGCAGGATACTTCCTCGTTTTCCCAGGCCCTGAGTACATCGATGGGTGATCTCGGTTGGTTGTTGACGCACAGTGTGTATTTTTATGCGATATATGCCTCGCTAATCAGCGTTGCCATTGCGCTCAAGGTGGATTGGCTGGCGGGATTCTTTTCTCGCGGGGCGGATTTAATCGAGTACATGGGTAGCCATCTGGTGTTGTTGGTCCCGGTGTTCATGCTAGGTATTGGGTCTTATGTCGCTTATTTGCCGAGCGCGATCGCCAATCAGGTCGAAGCGTCTTTTGCGGATCAGGCGGTCAGCGGCAACCTCATGGGCAGTGGGATTGAACTTCATCCCATCGAAGTTCTGGGGATGAGTATCGATCCGGGCACCTCCACCGGTATGATTATGGCTTATTTGTTAGGGGCGCTGTTAACCGGGCTGGCCTGTGTGATCTGGCATGCCGTCTTACTCGGCGTTGCCAAACGGCGCGTACGGGACTTTTCCGTCAGCGATTATTTCAAGAATTATTGGGTCAAGGTCTATCCCCTGCTGTGGTCCACCTCCTCGGAGGCCTTGTCAACACCTCTCAATCTGCATCTGGTAAAAAAGCACTATCCCCGGATTACTCCGGAGATTCGCGGATTTACCATCGGCGGAGGATCTTTTCTGGGCATCAATGGCACCGTGATCTGCGTCTATGCATTGGGTGGGCTTGTTACCTCTATCCTCGGGATAGAGGTCTCCTTTCTGCAGCTGCTCATGAGCATTCCGCTCATCTTCCTGCTGGGTTACGGAATCCCCGGTATTCCAGGGGAACTCATTATCTTTGCCGGTCCCATTGCCATTATTCTGGGTCTGCCACAGGATGTGGTTCCGGTTTTCCTTGCCTTATATGTGGGTTTTCAGATCGGACTCCCTGATTCTTTCCGTACCGGAGCCAATTCTACGGATAATTGCGTGAGCGGAGTGATTCTGCAGGATCTTTACGAGCGGCAGTATCAATTACAGCCTGGTCTCGAGCCGGAAGCCGTAAAGATTTAGGCTAAATGGCTACGTCTCGAACCGTCTTTCCCTCGCTACGGTTCCTATTCTCGGACAGGCGCCTAGGCCGCCATGTTAGCAGATGAATCCTACGGCAGGGTAGGACCATCAATGAAAATCCCGCGAACGGCTCTGTAGCTCGCCCAGCCAAGGGCTGAGGTCTTCGAGGCGCCCGGCGATCAGGTGCAAGACATTGCTCTCCCGCTGGAGGGTGCCGGTCACGGCCAATAGCGTGGCCTTGAGCAGGGCCCGGCGTTGGGCCTGGGCGAATCGGGGCCACACCACCACATTGACCGTACCGCTCTCGTCTTCCAGGGTGACGAAGATGACCCCCGAGGCGGAGCTGGGGCGCTGGCGTACCAGCACCAAACCGGCTGCCCGGGCCAGGACGCCATTGGAGAGTGCCCACAGTTCGCTGGCCTTGCGAATGCCGCGTGCCGTCAGCCGCTCTCGCAGCAGGGCCAGGGGGTGACGCCTCAGGCTAAGACCGGTGCTGGCGTAATCGGCGCTGATCTGTTCGCCTTCGCTCGGTTTGCACAGCAGGGGCTCGGCCTCGGGAAAATGAGGGACGCCGAGCAGGGGCAGAGAGGGTTGGGTGCCGCTGACCTGCCACCAGGCCCGGTGGCGATGCCCCGTCAGACCGCTGAGGGCATCGGCCGCTGCCAGGCTCTCCAGGTCAGCCCTGTTCATTTTGCCGCGACTGAAAAGATCTTGCATATCGATGAAGGTTCTCTCGCGGCGGCCCTGTAGCAGGGTCTCGATGCCGGCTCGGGACAGGCCCTTGACCATGCGCAGTCCGAGTCGAAGGGCGGGTCGTATTCCCCTGCCACTGGTCTTTTGTTGAGTTGAGTCTCGGGTAACCCCCCCCTCTCCCCTCGCGGGAGAGGGCTGGGGTGAGGGGGTGAAAAAACGGTGAGTCTCATCGGCGGCCTCTAGGGTGCAGTCACGATCACTGTAGCGAACATCGATGGGAAGGATCTCGACCCCGTGTCTTCTGGCATCCTGAACGAGTTGGGCGGGGGCATAGAAACCCATGGGCTGGCTGTTGAGCAGGGCGCAGGTGAAGGCCGCCGGATGGTGGCGCTTCAACCAGGCGGAGACATAGGCCAGGTGGGCGAAGCTTGCGGAGTGAGATTCGGGGAAACCGTAGTCACCGAATCCCTTGATCTGTTTGAAGATCCGCCGGGCGAACGTCTCCGGATAGCCGCACTGCGCCATGCCCTGCATGAGTCTGGTCTCGAATTTCTCCAACCCGCCGCGGCGTTTCCAGGCGGCCATGGCGCGGCGCAGCTGATCGGCCTCGCCCGCGGAAAAGCCGGCGGCCACCATCGCCAGCTGCATGACCTGTTCCTGAAAGATGGGCACCCCCAGGGTGCGCTCGAGCACTGAGCGCACCGCCTCGCTGGGGTAGGTGACCGGCTGTTTACCGCGGCGCCTGGCAAGATAGGGGTGCACCATGTCTCCCTGGATCGGCCCGGGACGCACGATGGCGATCTGGATTACCAGATCGTAATAACAGCGCGGCCTGAGGCGGGGCAGCATGGACATCTGAGCGCGGGATTCGATCTGGAAGACACCTACCGTGTCGGCCTCGCAAAGCATATCGTAGACCGCTGAGTCCTCTGCCGGGATATCGGCTAGGGCAAGCGGTCTGGCGAGGTTGGTCCCGATATAAGCCAGGGCCTTGCGGATCGCGCTGAGCATTCCCAGGGCGAGCACATCGATCTTGAGCAGTCCCAAGCTCTCCAGGTCGTTCTTTTCCCACTGGATGACGGTACGCCCGGACATGGCGGCGTTTTCGATGGGTACCAGATGAGACAGCCTGTCTTGAGCGATCACGAAACCGCCGACGTGCTGCGACAGGTGACGGGGAAAGCCGATCAGCTCGTCGACCAGGCTCGTGAGGCGTCGAATGACCGGATGATGTGGGGCCAGACCGGCGTTCTCCAGCTGTTGTGGCTGCAGTCGTTTCCCGTCCCACCATTGGATGGATTTGGCCAGGTGCTCGATCTGTTCCAGGTCCAGGCCCAGGGCCTTGCCGACATCACGGATGGCGCTGCGGGGCTGATAGGTGATCACGGTGGCGGCCAGGGCGGCGCGCTCGCGGCCGTATTTTTCATAGATGTACTGGATCACCTCTTCACGGCGTTGGTGTTCGAAATCGACATCGATGTCAGGCGGTTCATTGCGCTCTTTGGATATGAATCGTTCGAACAGCAGATTCATGTGTCCCGGATCGACCTCGGTGATCCCCAGGCAGTAACACACTGCCGAGTTGGCCGCCGAGCCTCTGCCCTGACAGAGGATGCCGCGCCGGTGGGCGAAGCGCACCAGGTCGTAAACGGTGAGAAAATAGGGCTCATAGCCCAGTTCGTGGATAAGGTTCAGCTCGTGTTCGATGGTCTCACGGACCTTGTCCGCTGTCCCTTCGGGCCAGCGCCGTTTCTGGCCTTGTTCGACCAAATGACGCAGCCAGGAGCGGGGCGTACGGTTCTGCGGCACCAGCTCCCGGGGATATTCGTAACGCAGCTCGTCGAGCGAGAAATGGCACAGACGGGCGATCTTGACGCTCTCTGCCAGCAATCCGGCGGGATACAGCCATTGCAGGCGAGTGCGTGCTCGCAGGTGGCGTTCGCCATTGGGGTACAGGGCCTCTCCAAGGCGGGTCAGCGGTTTACCCAGGCGAATGGCGGTGAGGGTGTCCTGCAGGGCCCGGCGGCCGCGCACATGCATGTGGACATCGCCGCTGGCACACAGCGCCAGTCGATATCGCTCGCCCAACCGCTGTAGTTGGTGTAGGCGTTGGTGGTCGGTACCGCTGAGCAGCAGTTCCGCAGCGATCCAGGTGCGTCGTGGGAACAGGCTTGCGAGCCAGACACCGTCTTCGCCCGCCGGCACCTGATCGGGCAGCCACAGGGCGATGCATCCTGAAGGGCAATGGGCCTCGAGCTGTTTGCGATCGAGGTGGTATTTCCCCTTTTTAGCCTGGCGGCGGGCAAGGGTGATCAGGGCGGCGAGTCGCCCGTAGCTCTGGCGGTCGGTGGCCAGCAGTACCAAATGCAGACCGTCTTGCAGCCTAAACTCACTGCCGACGATCAGTGCTAGCCCTCGTTGCTTGGCCTCCAGGTGGGCACGGACCACCCCGGCCAAGGAGCACTCATCGGTGATGGCCAGGGCCGTGTAACCTAGTTGTGCCGCGCGTGCAACCAGCTCCTCGGGGTGAGGGGCGCCACGCAGAAAGCTGAAATTGCTCAGGCAGTGCAGTTCGGCGTAGGCGGGTTCGGGGGGGGAGGTGGTTTGAGGGTGCATGATCGTGGGTGGGCCCATGTCTGCGCAAGTCAGCCGAAATAGCCATGCAGATACCATGCGTTACCCTTGCGCAGATCGCGGAATATCCATAGCCGGCTGCCATCGCTAGCGACGGTCGTGTAATAGTCGCGGCGTATGTCCTGGCCGTCCCACCAGCCGCCTTCGATGCGTTCAGGGCCGCTTAACAGTGACAATGGGCCACCCTGCCAGGGGTGATCGTTACGCAGGACCAGGGGTTGGGGTCTGGGCAGCAGCCACAGTGGGCGATTGAACGCAGGGATGGGGATGTTGACGTTAGCGGTGCGGGCCCAGGCCCGTTCGGGTCGATGGTCTGCCACGCTGTGTATATTGTGCAGGGCCTTTCTGCCCAGGCGCGCTTGCAGCTGTTCCAATACCTGTTGCCATTGCAGCTCTCCACACTCGGGGCTGGCGTGTGCCGGTCCATGGTGGGCGAATA
>JBDLIZ010000037.1:0-18401 GCA_039714615.1 Pseudomonadota bacterium
CGTAAGATCAGCCATATGAAGCTGAATGTATGCATATAGCGCAAAATACAGGCTACTACGCCTGCATCGCCATGATTAACGGTTTAATGCTCATGATGTTCATCACACGCTTCAGATTGTAGGCGAGCACATGCAGACTCATCTCGGCGCTTACCCGTTTTAGTGTTTTCATTTGGAAGTGCGTCGACCCCATCCAGGATTTGATCGTGCCAAAGGGGTGCTCAACCGTTTCTCTACGAGTACCCATTTTCTCTGGGGAACGATCCAGCCGGGCTTCTAGCCGATCAAGAACGTCCTCATGTTCCCAGCGCGTCACTCGTCTCTCTTTACCTGTCGTGCATTGCGGTTTAATCGAACAAGAGGGACAGGCTGAACACCAGTAACGATAGAGTATTTGATCTTTTTCTTTGGTCTACATGTGTCTTATCAAGCGTTGACCAGCGGGGCATTCATACTCATCATCTTCTGGCTTGTAGATAAAATCGCGCTTACCAAAAAAACCTTTTGATATATTGCCAGAAGTCTGTGGTTTAGGCAGATACGTTGTGATATCAGCTTCTTCGCAAGCCAGTATCTCTTCACCTTTAAAGTAACCTCGATCGGCTACAACAGTCAGTTCATCGGCAGCAATTGCCTCCTTAGCCTGTCTGGCCATATTCGCCAGTTGTGTACGATCATGACCGAGGTTGGTCACTTCGTGAGCAACGATGAGGTGATGTTTAGCATCTACTGCCGTTTGTACGTTATAGCCAACCATTCCCGTGCCTTTGCCACTTCTCGCCATCGAGCGCGCATCCGGATCGGTTAATGAAATTTGTTTATCAGGCGTAGCGAGCAACTGTATTTCAAGTTCGTTGAGTCGCTCTATTTCCTTTTTGAGTTTGGCTATCTTGTTTTCAAGTTGTTCAGTCTTCTCTTTTGCAATGGATGCATCCTGTCGATCAGCACTGGCTATCTGTCCCAGGTACCTTTCTATGCTCTTATCGATTTGTTGCAGTCTGCGTTTTAACTTGGCTCGAGTAAAATTCCGGTCACGGTTATTTACGGCCTTGAATTTGCTGCCGTCAATTGCGACGAGTGCATCACTAAACAAATCCAGCTTGCGGCATATCATCACAAACTCGCGGCAGACTAGACGAATCGCCTTCGTATTGTCCTTACGAAAGTCAGCAATCGTCTTGAAATCAGGGGCCAGGCGACCAAGAAGCCACATCAGTTCAACATTGCGTCCAGCCTCTCGCTCCAGGCGGCGAGAAGACTGTACTCGGTTTAAATAACCGTAGACATAAAGCTTTAGCATTGTTGCGGGATGATAGGACGGTCGGCCAGTCGATGCAGGTATGGTTTTAAAGCCCATCCCGCAAAGATCGATATCATCGATAAACACATCGATCACTCTAACGGGGTTCTCTTCAGCGATATAGTCGTCCAGTCGTTCGGGGAACAGGGTAGCCTGGGTTCTCGCTTCGCCTTCAATAAATCCGATCATGTGATGGCCCACTCATTGGTAAATAGTATTATATCTCCAATGGAGTTTTCACACAGCCTGGGTCGCAAGCGGAGGTTCAAGGGCTTCAATCCGGTTCGAAAGGTGCAAAAAATTCTGGTAGTGTTTCAAAGGTATTTAAGCCCTAAACATTGACCCCAAATTCATAGCGATTGACAAACAGCCCAACTCTGTTCGCCAAACAAGTGTTTTGTGGACTTGGAAAAGAAACTTTGCTACATCCACGACTATTTCCCGATATTAACCACTATTTTTCTAACCAATTCTCGACGTTCAGTTCCGGGATACGCAGGAACTCGCTTACATTAGCCGTAACCACCGTAAGATCCAGCGAAAGGGCATGGGCGGCGATGAGCATGTCGTTGGGCCCTATGGTCGTTCCCTGTTGTTCCAAATAGGTGCGCAATTCCCCGTAGCGGCGGTCAGCCGGCTCCTCTAAGGGTAGGATTTCCAGAGCTGAGAGAATCCGCTCGACTTGTGTGGTCAGTCGTTCGGAGCCTAGCTTCGCGGCCCCAAAACGAAGCTCGCTGGTCACCACGATGCTGGTGCAAATGCTTTCCTCACCCTCATGTGCAATCCGCACCGCCACCACTCCCTGAGGACGTCGAACCAACTCAGAGAGGATGTTTGTATCCAGAAGGTAACGGAACTTCATAATCAGAGCTTCACGTCATCCGGCGGAGGTAACTCCTCATCCACATCGGGAAAGGTCTCATCAAGAGGTTTCAAATTGGCCAGCAGGGCAAGTAGCCTGCTTTTTCTGACGGGCTCCACGATTAAGCGGTCACCTTCCTTACGGATGATCGCTTCATTACCGTCCAGTTCAAATTCGCGGGGGATGCGCAGCGCCTGGTTGCGCCCGTTGCGGAACAAACGTACATGTCGTTCGGATTGCATTTCCACGGTCTCCTATTGAGCATAGGCCATAGCATATGCCGCAGACATTGTTGTGTCAAAGGCGGTTGATAAATTTATCGGTTGAAATGTAGGTGGTCAGGAGCGAGAGTGTTTTCCACAGATCCAGAATGACTCCTTTTGATACCAGCGGTGCAGCGCGTAGACCCTTTCGAGGAAATTCTCGCGCAGGATCGGATCGTTTAACCGGACTTCCTCCTCCAGCGGTACCAGCGGGCGCAGCTCGGCAAAGCGTTTGGCGAACAATCCCATGCCTGAACGGTCCCGCGGCTCGCCATCGGCCCGCGAGACCGGTACCCGCTCCATACCACAACTCGGTGATTTTCGTTTCAGGATAAAGCCGCTCAGCAGACCAAGGCTCTCTGCCCGACGATCCGCTACGGACCTAATAGCGTTAGTCACATCCATGGACCCGTCTTTAGTGTGGATCAGGCGCATCTCACCATTGATAAGGCGAATATGGATGGCCGGACGTGGGATGCCCAGCCCAGCTTCGACCTCCGGGCACACCGGAATCAGCTCCAACTCGGCTTGTAGCACACCGGTGCAGTATCGGTTACGTTTGTGGCTGCCGTTGTAGCGGACTTTCGACCCCATCAGACAGGCGCTGATACCGACCCTAGGCCGCGTTTGGGTGCTGGTTGGGATGCTCGTGTGGTTCATGCTGGCGTTTTGGTAATCTGAGTATCAAATAACTGAGCCTCTTGCAGAATTGTACGAAATTCGATCGGCACTTCTACATATAGACTTTCTGTCATGAGTTTTTCTAAATGTACTATGGCTGTATATGTCTTATACAGTTTTGCAAGAACCTCAACTAAATAATTATTGAGCCATTCCTAAGGCACGAAAGAACAATCCAACGCAGCGGCGTGAATTGTTGTTGAGCTAACCCTAAGGCATCGGATTACTCTCGCGCAGTGGCCTGAGCTGGCACGAAGTCCTTTGTCGGCGTTATTTTCTCAGGGAACACTTGGTTGTCGAAGTCTTGTTTGATCTGCTTAAAAGCTGCCTGGACTGCGCTATCGTAACGTGATTTCAGTGTAGCGACCAAATCTTCACGTTGATCAGCCAGGGCTTGGTATAGCTCATCCTCGAATGCCTCACGAGTAAGCATCTCTTCGGCCTCCAGCACCGCTTTGTCTACCAATAACCAAGTCGCCAATCCCGTTAACGCGCCGCCTAGCAGGGCGCAGCCGGGGGCGAGGGGGGCGCCGGCCACGGTGGCGGTACAGATCGCCGCGCCGGTTGCCGCGCCACTACCCGTGCTGGCCAACGTTCCCCCCGCTTTGGCGGCGGATTTCAGACCGAGTTTCGAGGCTACTGAGGCCAGTGCACCCACGGATGACTTGCCGGCAATCTTGGTAGCGGCCTTGGCTACGGTCATGGCACCCAGTTTTTTAGCCGTGACAGCGGATGCGGTCACCCCCGCAGAAGTGGCTACCCCCTGGCGAGCGATATCCTGGGATGTCAGCGAAAGTGATGCTTCAAGGCGTGCTGCCAGCGGGTTACCAAGTGCCCACTGTCCACTGATCTCTACATCGACCTCCTCCGGCGACAGCTGATGGGCGCGAACCAGGCGGGCTAACATATCTTGCAGGTCGACGATGGCGTGACGCAATTGATCCGCTATTCGGGCATCCATATTGACGGCCAGGGCGTCAATGGCTTGGGCCGTCTCGGCGGGTTGAAACACCAGTTGGTGGAGTTGTTGTGAGATGTAGTTCGGTAGATCGCCAAAGGCGGCATAGAACAGCCGGGTATATTCACCCTTGAGAGAGTAGTACCAGTCTGCAAATGCCGGTATATATTGTGTTGTTTTCTCGAATACTGCGTCGGCTTCTCGATTGAGGGCGGTCAGCAGTTGATTTTGATCCTGTTCATGGCGGTGTTCGAGCCAGTTCTGCGTTTCGGTTTGAATCTGGGGGGCCGAGTCGCTGTCTATATAAACGCTCTGACCGCCCGACAAGGTTACCCGTATGACCTGGGTCCAGCGCTTTGGCAGTGTATCCGTAATTTCCAGGGTGTCCTCAACCCATTGTTTTCCCCCGCGGATGGCTGCGAAAATACAGATCAATACACCGGTCAGCAGAATAAGGATAAAGCCGCTCCAGAACCACTTGCCCGTAGCTTGGCCCGTTGTTTTGTTTGTTGATTGGGGATCAGTCATGGAAGTCCGTTGCCATGATTATGACCAGGAGGCCGGCTAATGGAAAAAAACCGCCACGGCTTCGCCAGGACTCCGGTGAGGGCACGGCTATAGGCCCAGGCGATGAGAAACGAGATGCCAAACGAGGCGATAAATGCGATCCAGGCCATTAAGACCTGCGCGGGTCGTTCCAGCCCGTCAAGAAAATTCTGGGCGGCCCACCAAGCCAGCGCTTCGCTGACCGCATTTAGGCGAGCTAATACCGCCAAGGTGTCACAGGCCACCATCACCTGGGTGGCGCTAAAATGCACCACATCCTCCCAGTGCATTCCTTGGTAGTTTTCATGGGGTGTGTAAAACATGACCAGCACGGAACTCAGCCACAACAGGGTCGCATTGATCCTATGGGCCCAATTATGGGCTAGTGGTTCAGCATAGTCCGGCTTGACTTCGCTGCGCACTAACCAGGTCATCATGACTGCCAGCGCGGTCATCAGTACGATATCGGCCAGCAACACCATCCATTGATTCATATCGAATGACGTGGCACTGATGAGAAGTACCAGGGTAAGAAACAAGGCCTTGGTCCCCTGCCATAAGAAAAGTAGCGTTTTACGCCTCATCAACCGGGCGAATACGCCACTCGGTCTGAGATAGTGGGCGATAAAGGTAAAACGCTTGAACAGGGCCAACTCGCTTGATGCTAGCATCAATGCCCCCCACAGGGGAAAAAGAAACAGCATGCTGAACACACAGTCCAGATGTTGCGCGGCCCATTGCCATGCAAGCAGAAGGCACCATATTGCAAACATCCGGGTAGCGTAGGTAAATGTAAGGTAAGCACGTCCTATCATGGGTATACTTAGGGTATCTCGTTCTGAAAAGAGATCACTGTACTCTCCTGTGGTAGAAAACCCTCTTAAAGACCGGTGTGTTGTGGCGTTTTACCGCTGATCGAGAGGGCTTGCTCTTTATTATCCCATTCAGTCCATGAGTATCTTGATGAATCAGTTCAACTTTTCAGGTGTATTTAGGTTCCTAATTGGGACCCTGCTCGCGCAGATCGTTACCATCATCCTGGTTATCGCCGCTTTTAGAACATCGCTGGAAGAGACTTGGATTATATTTGCACTTCTCGTATTGACCACAGGCCTGCTTGCGGCCTTGTTGTCCGCATCTATCGCCAATCATGTTAAAAAGGACGCTATAGCACGCGCAAAGGAAGGTTTTTTACAGGAAAGGGAGCGGATACGAGTGCGTGCGGAAAAAGAAAAAACCAAGGTGATCAAGCAGAGTCACCAACAGATAATCAAAGCAACGAGCCGGGTGCGCTCTAAAGCGGATCTCAAGGTGGGGGCGGCGTTCCTCGGTCTATTAGGCTTGGGCGCCATGATGCTTTTTACTCAGTTTATTACCATAGGGCTTCTTACCTTATCGACGGCCGGTGGGGCCTTGGCGGGTTACCTAATGCGGGCCCGTCAAGAATCGCTAGGTCACCAATATAAGACATCTCAACAACGCCTGAGTAGCAAAAAATCAGCTGATATGCTGGCGGTTAAATCTAAGCCGCCTATCGCCGAACAGCTGCCAAGAAAGTTAAACTAACATGGAGTTGCGGGCTGGGGGGAAATAGAATTTGTCTGGTTAATCAAGTTCCGCGTCAATTTGGCCTTTTATGCAGTGCTTGAAAGTGGCCAACCCTATTTCATCGCTGGGTTTTTCTGATCGATATGCCTCCTTGGCGACGTTAAATACGATGAAACGAACCTCTATATCGGTAATGCCATCTTTCTCCAGTGCCTTATCCAGCCGGGTGACGATATCATTCAGGGAGATGTCATCATCTTTTTTAACGGATACGAAACGTGCAATATTGCCTAACATCAGACACTGAGATAGGGCATTTCGTATCCCCAATAGATCGATGGCTTCCATCAACCCCGAATGGCTTGGCCCGTTTCTCTCCGGCGATGTTATTGCCATGGTTTGCTGCCAGCTTCCGAGGGTGAGTAAAAGGACCCCAAGAGCAATCAATCGTGATTTCATAACTCCTCCTTGTCATTCTATCTTTCCCGAAAATCTATGCGGGACGGATATGCATGCCTGCCTTCCTAAACTTTTATCTGATTCGAGCCTTTCAGCACCGCTGCAGGCTTCTTTTTATCGGGTATGAGTTCGATCAAAAATTGATTAGATGCCAAGATAGCAGACAACCATCGGCGTGACAATTGCTGTCCGGCCAATAGCGGGGTATATTGTGTGCCGCTTTCGTTAGCAAAAGAACAGGATAAGAAATGATTACTCTATTGGATTATGGTGCCGGCAATGTTAGAAGTGTGATCAATGCCATCGAAAGCGTGGGAGAAAGGGTCAAAATCGTCACCAGCGGTGAAGATATTCGCTCCGCGGAGAAACTCGTTTTTCCCGGTGTGGGGGCCTTTGGCAGCATGATGCAGATTCTTAATCAAAAGAACTACGTAGCGCCCCTAAAGGCTTATCTGGATACGGGGCGACCCTTTCTGGGGATTTGTTTGGGACTACAGGCCTTGTTTGAGAATAGCGAGGAGGCCCCTGGGGTGCAGGGTTTGGGCATCATTAAGGGTTCCGTGAAGCGATTCGTCATTGATCGTTCGGTTCCGCATATCGGATGGAATGGCATCAATATCGAGCAGCCCTCTCGGATCTTCAACGGATTGAGTGGGCAAGAAAAATTCTACTTTGTCCACTCATTTCATGTTGTCCCACAAGATGACGATGTCGTCCTGACAACGACGGACTACGGTTATAAATTTATTAGCGGCATCCAGCAAGGGAATATCGTGGCCACTCAATTCCACCCGGAAAAGAGTGGTGGTGCCGGCCTACACTTGTTGAGAAATTTCCTCGATTCCGATGTCGAAACAGCCAAGCCTGAGCGAGCGGCAGAATCCACTAAGCTCGCCAAGCGGGTTATTGCGTGTCTGGATGTGCGCTCGAACGACCAAGGAGATCTGGTGGTTACCAAAGGGGATCAGTACGATGTCAGGGAACAGGGCGAGGTTAGGAATCTGGGGAAGCCGGTTGAACTGGCCAGGCAGTATTACGAGCAGGGCGCCGATGAGATCACCTTTCTAAACATCACCGGTTTTCGGGATTTCCCCTTGGAAGACATGCCGATGCTTGATGTGCTCAAGCAGACCTCCAGGAATGTCTTTGTACCGTTGACCATCGGTGGAGGTATTCGTGACTATACCGATAAGAACGGCAATACATACAAGGCATTGGCGGTCGCCGCGGAGTATTTTCGTTCCGGGGCCGACAAGGTGTCCATCGGCAGCGATGCGGTGTTTATCGCTGAACAGTATCTCAGCGGTGGCGGCGATCGTGCGCCTAGCTCGATCGAGGAGATATCCCACGTTTATGGCAACCAGGCGGTGGTCATTTCCATTGATCCGAGAAGGGTGTATGTCAGCTCACCAGATGAGGCTCAGCACCGTGTGATAGAAACGGATATCCCCGGACCGAACGGCGAACGGTATTGCTGGTATCAGTGCACCATCAAGGGAGGCCGCGAAGGCAGGGATCTCGATGCCGTGACCCTCGCCCAGGTGTGTGAAAAACTGGGCGCGGGAGAAATCTTGTTGAACTGCATCGACCGGGATGGAACCAATCTAGGATTTGATATCGAATTGATCAACGCGGTAAAACGTGCCGTCTCCATCCCGGTGATCGCCTCCAGCGGGGCCGGAAGTGCTGAACACTTCTATGAGGTTTTCACCGAGACCCAGGCCGAGTCGGCCTTGGCAGCGGGCATTTTCCATCGCCGGGAGGTCCCTGTATTCGAGGTGAAAAACTATCTGCAAGGCAAGGTGGAAATAAGGTCCTGAAAACCCGTAAATACTGCCCGGGGAATGAAAGCAGTACGCCGCCACACCTACCGGCAAGCATTCCAGCAGCGAGTTCAGCTTTGCGTCTTTTTGTAAACCCATGGTTTAGAAGCTGTTTTAAAATCCCTCAGCTGGCACGATACGGCGTTATAAATCGGTTCGAAATGCTCATTTACTCCCGTGCAAACTGCGCTTTACTCCGGGTATCCTGCCCTGCGCCCCTGTGGGGCCGGCTTTGCTGTTCAAAATCGTTTCCAGCGATTTTGTCTCACTAATTTATGCCTTGTCTCGCACTCACCTGAGGCGTTTTAAAACAGCTTCTTATACCCATCGACCAGCATGATCCACGGGCGGCGTTATTCGGGATCACGTCGATGCGCCTCTTCGAACGGCTCCTCGGTGACCTTGCGCGGATCACCTTCCACGCTCGCCTAGATCCGTTCACGCCAGTAGGTGACCTGATGCGGTCCAGATACAGTCGACCAAAACCAACCGCTAGTCACGCAAATCAATAGTCTAAGGCATATTTCATACACATTTTCCCAATTTGTGTCGTTTTAGAGTAACGGCTTTCCAACCAGAACTCTGTGTCAATGGGGATGCCTTTAATATGGATGAGGGAAGAGAGCAAATACCCAAACCAGGCTTAATACTAAAAATGAAACGATCGGAGAGTGGTGCGATCCGGATAATGCATTGAATCACCTGTGCACCGTTAGCGGCAGGAATACGTCGCAACCGGATTCGTTACTCCGATCACAAACTCGCTTATCGGTATTTTCCAGAACAGAAAAAAGGACCATGCAAAAAAAGTTAACACATTTCAAGGATGAGAAGCGGGTGGTGGGAAATCCTGAACCCACGCAATCCGAAATAGGTGATCTGATCGTCAGTTATCTCAAACAGCTCGATGTCGACTTCGTGTTCGGCGTGCCGGGGGGGGCGATTGAGCCAATCTACAACGCGCTGGCCCGCAGTGCCCGGGCGGGTGGCCCACGACCCATCGTTGCACGGCATGAGACCGGTGCGGCCTTCATGGCCGACGGCTATGCCCGCACCTCGGGAAAACTCGCTGTTTGCTGCTCCACCACCGGGCCGGGTGCCACCAATCTGATTACCGGTGTCGCCTCTGCGCGGGAGAACCATATCCCAATGTTGGTAATCACTGCCCAGACCGCATTATCCACCTTTGGGGCGGGGGCCTTTCAGGAATCATCCTGTACCGGCGTAGATGTTGTTGGCATGTTCGAGTTTTGCACCTGTTACAACAGCCTGGTCTCACATGTCGATCAAGTGGAACGCAAGCTCAATGCAGCGTTAATGAAGATCTACCAAACGTCTTGTCCTGCGCATTTGAGTTTTCCCCTGGATGTACTTCGAAGCCCCTCTCCACGCCCCCAGCCATCCTGGGATATTTCCAAACACCTAGGCCCATCCGCGTTGATGGACACGCAGGCCGTGGATGTTCTCTGCAGGGAGATCCTGGACGCGAAAAAACTGGTAATCATCATAGGAGATGATTGCAGCGAAGCAATAGGCACGATCCTCGAGGTAGCGGTTCTATCTAGGGCTCAAATCTTGACGACGCCTCATGGCAAGGGGTTAGTAAGCCCGTACCATCCCTTGTACCGTGGAGTCATCGGTTTCGCCGGTCATCGAACCGCAGAACAGGTACTAGAAGACTCGGAAGTCGATATCATATTGGCCATTGGCACCCCCTTGAGCGAGTGGGCAAGCAATGGCTGGGATCCCCTGCTGCTAAATAACCGGTTGATTCACGTAGAAGCCACAGAACCTAATCTCGCCCGGTCACCGATGGCACGGCTGCATGTCCGGGGTTGCATCAACAGTATCTTCCAAACGGTAGTCGATCGTATCTATGCGCATGGATGTGATGGTGGCAGCCATCTTGGCATCGATCTCGAGAAAGCGCGCCAGGCGTTTGAAGTAGATTCGAAACGCTGGTTGAAGCGCCACTTCGAACTCGATGATGAAGCGAAGTATGAAGACGATTCGACGCCGATAAAACCGCAACGTCTGATGCGGGAGCTGCCCCGGCTATTTCCACCTCATACGCGATACCTCGCCGATACGGGCGCTAGTTTCGCCTGGGCGATTCACTATCTGCATCCCTTTGACCGCCGTATCTCCGGGGAGCGCGATGCCCGTGGGGGCGGATGCAGGGTATGCCTTGAATTTTCTTCCATGGGATGGGCGATTGGTAGCGCGGTGGGGACCGCATTGGCCCGCCGAGGAGAGCCCGTAGTATGCCTAACCGGTGACGGCGCATTGCTGATGTCCGGGCAAGAGATAACGGTCGCGATTCAGGAAAAAATCCCAGTGATATTCGTCATCCTCAATGATGCGGCGCTGGGAATGGTCAAGCATGGGCAGAGGATGGCGAACGCGGAGCAGGTGGGTACTGAGCTGCCGAAGGCGAATTATGCTCAGTTTGCCAAAAGTCTAGGGGCAGAAGGTTACATCATCAGATCGCCCGAGGACCTGTTAAAAATCGACATCGATCAAATATGCAAGCGTGCGGGTCCCACGCTGCTTGACGTGCGTATCGATCCCGAAGAAGTGCCACCGATCAGGGTACGGATGAGGGGTTTGTTAAACAAAGGTAAATGAATCTTCAAAGGTAAATGAAAATACTAGGCAGTAATATGAAAACGCCCTCAACCTTGCCTGGTATCTTGGTTCTTGCTCTCTGCATTACGAGCAATGCGAATGGGGAAATCGGCGATGAGGACGATCTTGTCAGTGCCTATGGCGATGAGGATATCATCAGCCTGGCTACGGGTCGAAGCCAACCGGTATCGCGGGCACCGGCGGTGGCTACCGTGATTACCGCCAAGGACATAGAAGCGATGGGGGCCACCAACCTCGATCAAGTACTCGAAACCGTTCCCGGTATCCATGTCTCGCTTTCCTCCGTACGATTTTCCCCGATCGTCTCGATACGCGGTATTTACACCGACAAGAACCCTCAAGTCCTGATGTTGATAAACGGTGTCCCGATCACTCAAGTATATTTTGGAGACCGTGGAGCACACTCGACATTACCTGTTGCGAGCATCGAACGAGTGGAAGTCGTTCGTGGACCAGGTTCTGCGATTTTCGGTGCCGATGCCTTCTCCGGCGTGATCAATGTCATTACCAAAGACGCGGCGAGTATCAATGGTGCGGAGGGCGGGGTCCGCTACGGTTCGTTTGATTCCAAAGACGCCTGGGCATTATACGGCGGCAAGTGGGGTGAGCTGGATATTGCGTTTACGGTGGAGTACCACCAGACCGATGGGGACGACGACCGCATCATTGCTTCAGACAGTCAGTCGTTGTTCGACTCTCAAATCGGAACCAATGCATCACGAGCTCCCGGTCCCGCATCCACTGGGATCGAGCGTGCTGACATTCGCCTAGACTTAAGTTACGAAGATTGGCGGCTGCGGGCATGGAATCGGCGGCAGAACGACGCCGGGGTAGGGCCCGGGCTAGCCCAGGCCCTGGACCCGACCGGTTTCGGCGAGACGGACAACTATCTTGTGGATTTGACCTTCCACGACCCGGCGTTGACGGCGTACTGGGACGTCAGTTCGAGATTCAGTTACATGGGAATCAATAGCGATTCCCAGCAAAGACTCTTCCCTGCGGGCAGCGTATTACCGATCGGAAGTGATGGTAATCTCAATCCGGTCAACCCCACGGGCGTCGTCTTGTTTTCTGAAGGGATGAGAGGTAACCCCGGAGTAGATGAGGATCACTTTCGTTTGGATTTGGCCAGTTTCTACTCAGGATATGATGACCACCGATGGCGATTTTCGACCGGTATCCATTATGTCGATCTGGACCCAAATGAGACCAAGAATTTTGGACCCGGTGTGCTCGATGGGGACTCCCTGCTGCCGCCACCCGCCTTGAATACGGTGGACGGGACACTTACCGATGTCACGGGCACTTCCTTTGTATTCTTAAAACCAGAAGACCGCACTGTTTATTATGTCTCACTGCAAGACGAATGGTCCTTTGCGCAGGATTGGAGTCTGACCGGGGGGCTTCGCTATGACCACTATTCGGATTTTGGGGATACGATTAATCCTCGTCTTGCGCTTGTATGGGAAACCCGACACGATCTGACGACGAAATTTCTTTATGGTCAGGCGTTTCGTCCGCCCTCCTTTGCCGAGCTTTTCGATATCAACAATCCGGTGATCTTAGGTAACCCGGAGTTGGATCCCGAGACGATCAATACCTTGGAATTGGCTCTTGATTACAGACCCACATTTGATCTGCGTACGGGAATGAATATTTTTGCGTATAAGCTCGATGATCTGATTCGCTTTGTTCCCGATCCGGGCGGCACGACCTCGACGGCACAGAATGTGGGCAGTCAGGAAGGGTACGGGATAGAACTGGAAGCGGAGTGGAAGTTGACTTCGGACTTTACCCTGGCGGGAAACTATGCGTTTCAGAATTCCGAAGACACAGATACGAACAGCAATGCGGGTAATGCGCCCAAAAATCAGATCTATGTGATTGGTAAATGGGAATTTATTCCGAATTGGATGTTCAGTACACAGGTCCTTTGGATCGGTGATCGAAAACGCGTAGTTAATGATCCGAGATCCGAGATCGATGAGTATACTCAAGTGGATCTGACCCTGAGAAGGAAAAACATCATCGACGGCTTGAGTGCCGCCTTGTTGTTTCATAACGTGTTCAACGAAAGCGCATTCGAGCCCAGTCCATTCGATCCGGCAGCACCTGCGGGTGCCTTGATCCCGGGTGATTATCGCCTCTCGGGTCGCTATATCGGAGGAAAACTCCGTTACCTTTTTTAATCATGAACAAAAAAACACCAAAAGTCCAACTCCGCGATGTGCAGTTCGCTAAAAAGACGAGCACGAGGATATGGAAGGAAGTCCCCTCAGCCGAGAATCCTTATATTGCCAGCCGCTGCCTCGCCCATGGTTACGATTTGTTAGAGCTAATGCAACAGCGAGGTTATACAGATATTATTTTCCTCTTGTTTCGGGATAAACTGCCAACGCGAGATCAGCGTGATTTGATGGAAGCATTAATGGTTGGGCTTTGTAATCCAGGGCCGCGTCATCCTGCAACTCGAGCGGCAATGAATGCAGGAATCGGTAAGACTGATACTGCTCATATACTGCCAATCGCATTGTCTATTCTTGGTGGCTTACACTTGGGCGGCACGGAGGTTCAGACATCTATGCGATTTATTCGTACTCATTTTAAGAAGGATTCCAGACGTGTCGTCGAGGAACTTATCAAAAACATCAACAGCGATACGAATCCGGTTGATCAGCACAAACACATTACCCCTGGGTTTGGGCAACGCTTTGGTAGTCTGGAGATCATTCCAGAAAAAATTGCTAACGTGCTTTCGGAAATGAAGGGCTCAGGAAGGGCTCTCAGATGGAGTATGGACTTCGTAGAGAATCTTAAAAAACACGATCATGGATGGCTTACTCCGGGTGTGGCTGCTGCGACATTTATAGACCTGGGTTTTCATCCCAGGGCAGGTGCAGGGTTGTTTCAAATGCTTTGCACTCCAGGGCTATTGGCTCATGGGTTAGAGCTCACCAATAAACCCATAACCGCCACCCCCTTCATTGACGAGGAGCACTATTTTATCGATGAAGCAGAATAAATCATCAAGGACTAGTTATTGGGATCAACGCCGCGGGACGATACATACCAGAAAAGGTGGTTGGAGGATAGGTAAAGGCGTCTTAAGTCACGGTTATTCGCTTTTGGATGAACTAGTGGGATACGCTAGTTATTTCCAGGTCATGATGCTCAATGTTACCGGTAAGCTTCCTCAATTGAGCTTAGCTCAATGGGTAGAGGCTGCATATATATGCCTTAGCTGGCCTGATCCAAGGATATGGTGTAATCAGATTGGTTCTCTTGGGGGAACAGTCAGAACGACTCCAGTTGCAGCAGTGTGTGCGGGCACGCTTGCGGGAGATTCTCGGATGTATGGGCAAGGCACCGTGATAAGTGCGACTAAATTTATTGCCATAGCGTTAGAGAAAAAACGGCAAGGTCATACGGTTGAGCAGATTATTGAAGAGCAGTGCAGAGGGTCGGGGAATACTCTGCAAATACCTGGTTACGCGCGACCCATAGCAAAAGGTGATGAACGTGTAGTGGCCATGGAACGCGTCACAGAATCTCTGGGCTACTCACCAGGGCCACATCTACAACTTGCCTATCAGATACAAGAAGTACTGTCTGATCGTTGTGGTGAGAGTATGAATCTTTCTGGATACATTGTTTCGTTTTTGACTGATCAAGGATTATCTCCAGATGAGATATATCGAGTCGGTAGCTTAATAGTGAGCGGAGGTGTACATGCCTGTTACTCGGAAGCCGCAGACCGAGAACCGGAGTCATTCTTGCCCTTGCGTTGTGACGATATCGAATACTGTGGTGTGTCAGAGAGGGCGATACCCGTCGATTGATTCGTAAGTTATGGCGGGTCAGAACTCGCTAAAGAACTGACTCAAAGGCATACGCCTTGAGTTCTCAAAGGATTGGTAACACCATGGTTCATGGAAGTGATTAAATACAATAAGAATAAGCATCAGTCACAGTCTCGAGTCGTTGTGCTCGTGACTATGGTATGGTTGGCTTTATCGACTAGTTGTATTGCGCTGGCAGAGACACAACGTATCGCCGTTTTATACCCCGATATCAGTCCCCCGTATCGAGACGTCTTCCTTGATATCATCAAAGGCATCGAGGACGTCGCTAAAGATTCCGTAAAAATATTCGATATCAAGAAGGATTTCGATGAAAAGCTCTTGCGCCATGACTTGGAGGAGGCGCAAATTGATGTCGTCATCGCCCTAGGTAATCGGGGGCTCAACGCGGCTCGCAAACTACCAAATGTGTTTGATGTCGTTGTCGGTGCGGTGTTTTTAACTCCAGATAACAAGAGTGATGTGAGTGCAGGAATATCGCTCAATCCTGATCCTGAAATATTGTTCCGGCAACTAAAAGAGCTGGCGCCGCGTGTTAGACGAGTGTCTGTGGTATATAACCCGGAACACAGTGGCTGGCTTATCGAACGGGCAGAAAAGGCCGCAAAACAATCGGCTCTTTCGTTAAATGCGATGCCGGCCAGAAATTTAAAGGAAGCAGCTGCCTTATATCGTGACCTAATAAGAGATGCCGATTCTTCACAAGCTTTTTGGTTGCTCCAAGACAGTTCCATACTCGATCAGAGAGTGATATTGGCCATGATTTTGAAAAAGGCATGGGATAAACAATTTGTAGTTTTCTCCGGCAACCCAGGCCACGTCAGAAAAGGAGCATTGTTTTCTCTGTATCCGGATAACATAGGGATGGGGCGTAGTCTAGGCAGCATAGCAATAAATCGGTTTCAAACAGATAAGAGGAAGGATGAGACTGTGCCGGTGCGTGATCTTCTTATCGCCGTGAACACGCGAACCGCAAAACGGATGAATCTAAAGTTCATAAATGCGATAAGACGCGAGTTCGATCTGGTGTTTCCCACAAAGTAATCGGTGAGAGGCATGAAATCATTATCTTCCCTGCCATCATTCGCTTGTGGATTCAGAAATCAGCTTATAATCACGTTTACGGTCGGCGTTGTTTTGCTCGCTGCCGTCTCATCGATTGCTATCACTCATTTCTCCAGTCAGGCGGTGCGTGCAACACTGGTCGAACAAGGGCGCCAGGCTACTGAGACACTTGCGGCACAAAGCACATTGGCCCTGCTGTATGGTAGCCCGGAAAATGCTCAGGTTCCTGCGCAGGCTACACTGTCCTTTCCAGACGTTCTGGGGGTTTCGATTCACACTAAAGATAATGATCAACTGCTCTCCCTCGGAGAGATCCGTGATCACTCCATTGGATCCCGGTTTGAAGCCAGTATAACACCGCTGATCGCCGATACCCCGGAAGCATGGTATTACATCGCTCCGGTGTATGCCGGAGCGGAACAGGATGAGGAGGAATATTCTCCATTTGTAGAAAATACAGGCGATCTGGAACGCCTAGGACATGTGCGCGTCGTCATGGGCAAAGAAACGCTCAATACCATGGAAGAAAACATCCTTCGCACCAACCTGGTGGTTTCTTCTGCGCTTTCGGGGATTCTCCTATTCATACTGCTCACTATCACTACACGCATGACCACGCCTCTGAGAAAGCTCGCGGAAAAGATGCATAGAGCGGAAGAAGGCGAAGGCACGGTACGTGCGAAATTGATCGGCCCCAGGGATATCATCGATATGGGGATGGCCTTTAATACGATGATGGATGAGCTGGGAAGACGCGAGAGTGAGTTGACAACCGCACGTGATGCGGCATTAGAGTTTGCAAGGACCAAAGCCGAATTTGCGGCGAATGTGAGTCATGAGCTTCGTACTCCAATGAATGGTGTGCTTGGCATGTTACAGCTGCTCCAGGGCATGGGATTAACAAAGAAACAGGCGGAATATGCTGACGTGGCACGCAAGTCAGCTGAAACTCAACTCGTTCTAATTGAAGACATACTCGATTTCTCACGCCTGGAATCCGGAAAACTGAAACCTAATTGTGTTGACTTCTGGTTACAAGACGTATTGGATGAAGTGGTAGGAGTTGTGTCCGGTCAGGCACAACGTAAGGACCTCGATTTAGGTTACATCATAGAGCAGTATGTACCGCCCTATCTACGGGGTGAGCCGGCGCGGATTCGCCAGGTGCTGATCAATTTAGTGGGTAATGCAATAAAGTTTACCGAAAAGGGTGAAATTGCCATAGAAATCCGTGTTGTCGAAGAGAAAGCCGATCGTATTGTTATTCGATTCGAGGTCAAAGATACTGGCATCGGTATACCCGAAGAGTCCCAGAGACGCATTTTCAACGCATTCACCCAGGCGGATGGATCCACGACTCGAAAATATGGTGGAACCGGTCTAGGTTTGGCAATCTGTCAGCGGATGGTAGGTTTCCTGGGAGGTGGACTCTATGTGGACAGTAAGCTCGCCGAGGGAAGTACCTTCTGGTTTGAAATACCACTGCAGGCCTTGGAACAGGAAAACGAATCACGGAATCCGCGCCGCGATGCCTTCGCCGGATTGCGGGTATTGGTAGTAGACGACAGCGTCGTTAATCGAAGCCTTCTCGGAAAGACCCTCGAGGCCTGGAGTGCCTATTTTAGAAGTACTTCAGATGCTCAGTCGGCGCATGACGCTCTGCGTTCGGCTACGGCCCAAAGCAGGCCCTTCGATTTTCTTATCGTCGATGAATTTATGCCGGGAACTAGTGGGAAGGAATTGGCCAGACAGGTTTTCGAGGACGATTCTATATCTCCCGTGCGCGTTATCTTGATGACCACCCGGCCAGAAGAGCTAACGACTGATTGGCGCCATTTAGGAATTGATGATGTCATTCCAAAACCTATCCGTCAATCTACACTTTTTGATGCCATATCCACCATAGTCAATCCCACCAGCGAGGCGATCAGTGCAGCCGGGGATGGCTCTAGCCGGCCGAGGGTGAACGACAACAAGGTCATCGGCAAGCGAGTCCTCGTCGTGGAGGACAATCGAGCCAATCAGCAGGTCGCCTTGGGTATGCTGGAACGCCTGGGATGTCAGACAGATCTAGCAGAGAACGGCAAGCAGGCATTGGACTTGATATCACGCGCAAACTTCGATCTTGTGCTCATGGATTGTCAGATGCCGCAGATGGATGGCTATGAGGCAACCAGATGCATACGTAACCTGCAAGATGACGAAAATCGTGTTCCGATCATTGCCATGACCGCTAATGTTCAGGAAGGCGAGAGCGAGAAGTGTTTGCAGGCCGGCATGGATGACTATTTACCAAAGCCCCTGATACTCTCTGAACTAAGAAAAAGGCTACTCCGATGGGCCTCCGATGCCTCGCCGACATGCGATCAAAGTGGCATTGAAAGTGG
>JBDLIZ010000038.1:0-18155 GCA_039714615.1 Pseudomonadota bacterium
GCGCAGCCCTGTGGGCAATGCAGCGCTTGTCGGGAGATAGACGAAGGACGCTTTGTCGATTTGATCGAGGTCGATGCGGCCTCGCGCACCAAGGTGGAGGATACCCGCGAATTGCTGGAGAATGTCCAGTATGCCCCCACTCGTGGCCGCCATAAGGTATATCTCATCGATGAGGTTCATATGCTTTCCGGCCATAGCTTCAACGCCCTGTTGAAGACCCTGGAGGAGCCGCCTCCCCATGTGAAGTTTTTGTTGGCGACCACGGATCCGCAGCGGCTGCCGGTAACGGTGTTATCGCGTTGTTTGCAGTTCAATCTGAAATGTATCCCCGTGCAGACGATCAGTGGTCAGCTGCGTTATGTGGTAGAAAGGGAATCCGTCGAGGCCGATAAAACGGCACTAAACCTGTTGGCCAAGGCAGCCGATGGCAGTATGCGTGATGCCTTGAGCCTGCTCGATCAGGCTATTGCCTTCGGTAAGGGGCAAGTGGGTGAGGCCGCGGTCAACGATATGCTGGGTTCCATCCCCAGCACCCATTTTTCTGCACTGGTTTTGGCGCTGGCCGCAGGTGATAGCATCGCCGTCATGGATTGCGTCACAGCATTGGCCGAACAAAGTGCAGATTTCCATGGGGTGTTGGTCGAGCTGCTGTCCCTGTTCCACCAGGTAGCGCTCTATCAGAGCGTACCCCGGGCCGTGGATCAGGAGACAATAGATATGGCACTGGTATCGAAACTGGCAGCGGCAATGAGTCCGGAAGACCTGCAGCTCTTTTATCAGATCACATTAATGGGGCGGCGCGATCTTCCATTGGTGCCAGATCCAAAGGCGGGGCTTGAGATGATCCTGCTGAGGATGCTTAGTTTCCAGCCCTTGAAGGCGTCTGCCTTGGCGGAAAAAGAACCGGTGTCGGCGCCATCTCAAACGGTCCCTGTGCGCAGTGCCTCCAAGCCAAAGCCTGGTCAGGGTCAGCCAAAGGATAGAGCGCAACTGAATACAGCGCCACCGAACACGGCTCGCAAAGGTCCAGCGACGGGTTCGGTGAGTGGCCCTGCTGAGACCGATCTAGATTGGCCCAGTGTCCTGCGGCAGCTGGGGCTAAGGGGGGTGGCCTATGCCTTGGCTAGTAATCTCAGCCTTAAATCACGGCGACCCGGGGAGATTTGTCTGGTGTTGGAGGCCCAGCATGCACAGATACGAACCAAGAATGCCGAGGCGCGTCTGCAACAGGCATTGTCTAACTATTTTTCAGAAGATCTACGCCTGCGGATCGATGTCGAGTCGCATGCCGCTGAAACGCCGGCTCAAAGGCAAAGCCGAAATCAGGCCGAAAAGCAGCAAGTCGCGGAACAAGCGATAGATAATGATTTCGTCATTCGGGGTTTGAAAGAGCGCTTTGGAGCAAAGATAGTACCGGGTTCGGTAAGGCCCGTGACCGATGCCGAGGACTGAATTAGCCATTAATGATGTGAACAGGGGGTAAAAGATGAAGGGTGGTATAGGCAATCTGATGAGGCAGGCCCAGAAGATCCAGGCGGATATGGTCAAGGCCCAGCAGGAATTGGCGAATATGGAGGTTACTGGTCAGTCCGGTGGCGGTCTGGTCGCCGTTGTGATGACAGGAAAACACGAAGTGAAACGCGTAACCATAGACGATAGCCTGGTGGGCGATGACCGGGATATGCTCGAGGATCTGGTAGCTGCGGCTATCAACGACGCCGTTCGCCGTGTGGAAGAAACAGTCAAGGACAAATTTTCAGGGATGACGGCCGGAATGGGGCTTCCTCCAGGAATGAAACTGCCGTTCTAGAGTCAAGATGTCGGATGTCGCTCTGTTACAGCAATTGATCGAGGCGCTGAAGTGCCTGCCGGGGGTAGGA
Organism: Pseudomonadota bacterium; assembly: GCA_039714615.1. Classification (GTDB taxonomy): domain Bacteria; phylum Pseudomonadota; class Gammaproteobacteria; order JAAEPA01; family JAAEPA01; genus JAAEPA01. The sequence continues at coordinate 1,881 of JBDLIZ010000038.1, forward strand.
AACAAGACCGCTCAGCGCATGGTCTTTCATCTACTGGAGAGGGATCGTCAGGGGGCGCTGGTGCTCGCAGACCGCCTTCATGAGGCAGCGCAGAGGATCGGTCATTGCAAACAGTGTCGCACCTTTACGGAACACGAGATCTGCCGTATCTGCGCCAGTGCGAGCCGCCATCGTGATCAGCTCTGCGTGGTGGAAAATCCCTCGGATGTCATGGCCTTGGAAAACAATACCAATTATCGTGGTTTGTACTATGTATTGATGGGGCGGCTTTCGCCACTGGATGGTATTGGCCCCCAACAACTGGGTCTGGACGAATTGGAGGCGCGTCTCGACGAGGGGCAGGTCAAGGAGTTGATTCTTGCCACCAATGCTACGATAGAAGGAGAGGTCACAGCACATGTCCTGGCGGAGATAGCAATCAAAAAAGGCATCACGCCGACCCGGATCGCTCAGGGTGTCCCCATGGGTGGAGAGCTGGAATATCTGGACAGTACGACCCTGTCACATGCCTTTGCGGGCCGGCGAGAGTATTCCGACGCCGAGTAGGGCCTACCCGATCATTTTACCCCTCGGGGTGAGATCTGGGAAAGCAATTTCCGATAACTTTTCAATCGCCTGACTGCGATCTCCCCTTGTTGCGCAGCATCACTAATGGCACATCTGGGTTCCACGGTATGGGTGCAATTGTGGAACTGGCAATGGCCAAGATAGGAGGAGAACTCAACGTATCCTTGATTAAGTTCTTCCAGCGTTAGATGGGTGGGTCTAAAATCCCTTACTCCGGGGGAATCTATGAGTTTCCCACCGCCATTGAGTCCATACAGGATGGTATTGGAGGTGGTATGTTTACCTGTTCCACCGGTCTTGGATAGTTCACCGATGCGGATGTCCCGATGGGGAAGCAGGATCTTGATCAGTGACGACTTGCCCACCCCGGATTGTCCTACCAGAATGGTCGTCTTGTCTTTCAACTGTGTCTTTAGTGCCGCGATACCGCTATGGGTCTTGGCGCTGGTGTGCAAAACGACATATCCGATCTGGCGGTATTGTTCTGAGATGGCGTGCAGATCCTTGGTATCGCAGCCCAGATCAGATTTGTTGATGAGTATGACTGCCTCACAAGGCAGCGATCTCGCGGCGACAAGAAGCTGGTCCATCAGCTCCCAGCTGGGTTCTGGGAGACAGGCCGTGACGATGGCGAGTTGGTCGATATTGGCTGCGATGATCCGAGCTGGACCGTATCTTACGGAGCGCAGCAGCTCATTACGACGCGGCTCGATGGCTGTAATCAGCTTGGAACCGGAGACTGATGGTTGCCAGCGTATATAATCCCCGCATATGGCTGGTCCAGTCCGCCGTTTAGTCGAACAGCGGTGAATCCTTCCGCTGTCATCTTCCACGATTGAGGTTGGGCCATGACGGGTGATGACGCGCCCTGGGAATGGGCCGGTTTCAAGCGGTACGGAATTCAAGGGTTGTGGGCGTTGTGGCGTCCAGCGGTTGTGGATCTACAGCAGCCCTCACGGTGTCGGCTTGAACTTATAATAGTGAGTATTAAGGAAATGCACCACATCCATAATATCTTCTTCAAACCACTTGAGTTCAAGATTGGTCTCGCACCTGCGCACTTGATTTTCCAGTTTGGTCAGGGAGTTCACGCGTCGGTCGGCACGGGTGTAAAGCAGATCGCCCTCGCCGCCGGACATTCCCACATGGCAGGACTTGCAATGGGTGTTGTGTAGTTCTTTGCCCTGCTCGGTGTCTGCTGCAAAGCTCGCTGTTGTGAGAAAGGCAAATAATAAGAGAAGTAACACTATATATGTTCTCAACATGGATCTAGACTCCTTAGCTAGGTAATAAATTCATCGCTGGTACCTAGATCCTGCAAGTGATCGTGCTTATTAGAGCGTAATATATTGATTCGTAGAGTGAATTTGAGACCGAGTGGAGCAGTGGCACATGGAAGTGCCGTTAACGGACCTAAGGATGGAATCCTTATTGTGATTCCCGAGGGAGCAAATATCGCTTTACGGATCAAGAGGTTGCGCTATGTGAGTGCGATCACTTGCAAGATCTAGGTGGTAAGTATACGTCATAACAACGCAGGAACTAAAATGGCCGCAGATCCCGAAAACTTGATTTGGATCGATCTGGAGATGACCGGGCTGGACAGCCGCCGGGACAAGATCATTGAAATCGCCACCCTGGTCACCGATAAGCATCTCAATACAATCGCCGAGGGCCCGGTGATTACGGTGCACCAGAGCGATGAGGTGCTCGCCGGTATGGACGAATGGAATACTCGGCAACATGGGCAATCGGGTCTAACGGCTCGGGTCCGTACGAGCAGGCTTAATGAGTTCGATGCGCAACGTGAAACCCTGATATTCCTTAACCGGCATACTCCAGCCGGGGCTTCCCCCATGTGTGGTAACAGTATTTGCCAGGATCGTCGTTTTCTGGCCGAGTCGATGCCGGAACTGGAGTCGTTTTTTCATTACCGGAACCTGGATGTGAGCACCATAAAAGAACTGGTCCGGCGCTGGGCCCCCGATTTGGCCAAGGGGCTTAAAAAGAAATCGACTCATCTTGCCATGGAAGATATTCGTGAGTCCATTGAAGAGCTTGAGTACTACCGGAACTGCTTTTTCAAGCTATGATCCTGTACCTGTCTCGGTGGAAGTTTTATCGTCCTTGTCCGCAGACGATCTGGCCGCGAAATTGTTGGGGATGAGTACCGTACTGACATTATTCATCGAGGCGTCCTTCTCGGGGTAATCCAAGATGTAATGCAAGCCTCGGCTTTCCTTGCGGATCATGGCGCAGCGGATGATTAGATCGCCCACCAGGGAGAGATCACGCAGTTCTATCAGATCGTTAGTGACCCTGAAGTTATTATAGTAATCATCGATTTCATGGCGTAGCATATCGACTCGCCGTTTGGCTCGCTGCAGGCGTTTGGTGGTGCGTACGATACCTACGTAGTCCGACATGAAACGGCGGAGCTCATCCCAGTTATGAGCCACCACAACCTCTTCATCGGAATCGGTGACCTTGCTTTCATCCCATGGCGGGATATCGATTGTATAAGGGGTTTGATCGAGCTGTTCAATCAGGTGCTCACTGGCGGAGCGGGCAAAAACCAGACATTCCAGCAGGGAGTTGCTGGCCATGCGATTAGCCCCGTGCAGACCGGTGTAAGACACCTCACCAATGGCATACAGGTTCTGGATATCGGTGCGGGCATGGATATCGGTCATGACCCCGCCGCAGGTGTAGTGGGCCGCGGGCACTACCGGAATCGGTTCCCGGGTGATATCGATCCCGAAGTCCAGGCAGCGGGTATAAACAGTGGGAAAATGCGAGGTGATAAAATCCGCGGGCTTGTGGCTGATGTCCAGGTACACACAGTCAATACCCAGTCGTTTCATTTCGTGGTCTATCGCCCTGGCAACAATGTCTCTGGGAGCGAGTACCCCTCGGGGGTCGAAACGGTCCATGAATTCCGTGCTATCGGGTAGCAGCAGCCTGGCTCCCTCTCCGCGTAACGCTTCCGTTACCAAAAAGGTTTTGGCCTTGGGGTGGTACAGACAGGTGGGGTGAAATTGCATGAATTCCATATTGGCGATCCGGCAACCGGCGCGCCAAGCCATGGCGATCCCATCTCCAGAGGAGGTGTCGGGGTTGCTGGTGTAGAGATATGCCTTGCTTGCACCGCCGGTAGCCAGTACCACGAAGCGTGCCTTGAACACCTCAACCTTGCCGCTTTGAAGATTCAGGACATAGGCGCCTACACAGATATTGTCTCGACCGATCAATTTTCCCGAGGTGATTAGATCGATGGCGATATGAAACTGTCGTATATCGATTTGAGGGTGTTGGCGGACATTGTCCGCCAGTGAGGATTCAATGGCTTTGCCGGTGGCGTCGGCCGCATGCGCGACGCGGCGGTGACTGTGCCCTCCCTCACGGGTGAGATGCAGGGTGGAGCCGCCATTGGGCAGGGGTTGGTGGGTAAAGGTGACGCCAAGTTGCTGAAGCCATCGAACGATTTCTCGTCCATGTTCTACGGTATAGCGTACAATTCGCTCATCGCACAGATCAGCACCGGCGATCAGGGTATCGGCTACATGAGATTCTATGGAGTCTTGTTGGTGGAGCACGGCGGATATGCCGCCTTGGGCGTACCATGTGCTGCCTTCGGTTAGTGAGTTCTTACTCAATACCCCGATACGAGCATGAGAGGCCAGCCGCAGCGCCATGCTAAGGCCGGCTGCGCCGCTGCCGATAATCAGGACATCGTATTCGTGCCGATATGAGTGAGATCCAGGGTTTGTCATTGAGGCGTATTTTTACACAAAATCATGGGCAGATATATCGGGCCAAGAGCTCTGACGGTAGAATACAACATTTTATTACCATCCTAGAGAACTCCGAGAGGGGTATTCTGTCAATTAGCATAGACGCTGGGAAGCGTCGGGAAGAAAGGGGGAATGCCCGGATGGGCGAGAAAAGTAATGATCTGATGCTGATCAGACGCGTTCAAGCCGGTGACAAGAGCGCCTATGACGTACTGGTCCTTAAGTATCAGCATAAGATTATTAAATTGATTTCCCGCTATGTGCATGACCCCGATGCTGCCCAGGATGTGGCTCAGGAGGCATTCCTGAAGGCATATCGTGGATTAACTCGATTTCGCGGTGATAGCGCCTTTTATACTTGGTTATACCGGATTTCGATCAACACGGCGAAAAATCATCTAGTGGCCCAAGGACGGAGGATGCCCGATTATGAGGTGGATGCACAGGAGGCAGAAAACTATGAGGGGGCACCGGCGCTGAGGGACAACGATACGCCTGAGCGACAATTGCTTAAGGATGAAATAGAACGTACAGTATATCGTGCGATAAAAGAGCTACCAGACGATCTGAAGACGGCCATTACACTGCGTGAACTCGAGGGTATGAGTTACGATGAAATCGCCCAGTCCATGGACTGCCCCATCGGTACAGTGCGCTCGCGCATATTTCGAGCCCGCGAGGCCATTGACCGCTCTCTCGAGCCCCTGGTGAGTTGATTTGGCGGTGTAACGGTGGCTGTCAGGTTCTATTATTTGAGGTTTTCGGAAATCAATAGGCTGAGAGTGTCGATATATGAGTAACAAGAGCGATGAGATCCTGTCGGCCTTTATGGATGAAGAAACCACTGCGTTCGAGTCTCGTCGGTGTGTCAACGACTTGTTGTCCGATAAAATCATGCGCTCGCGTTGGGAGCGTTATCATATCGCCAGAGAGGCGTTGCACGGGAATCTGCCAGTCGCTATGGACCAGATTTTTAGTCGTAGCGTGATGCAGCGTATCCAGGAACAAATGGCGCAGGGTAAGCCGGAAAGGGTTCAATCCTTTAGGTTCCTGAAACCGGTGGGGGGGATTGCCATCGCGGCATCCGTAGCGGCATTGACCTTATTCGGGGTTCGCTCCCTTATCAACACCAAGCCGGCGATCACTCCGGTTGAGGTCGCTGAGGTGCAACCCAATGACCAAAGGCAGATCGTAAATCTCGATCATGTAGCGCCTCCCAGAGGATGGTACGTCGATCCCCGCGCCAGGGCGCGGATGAACAGTTACCTTGTCAACCATGCTGAATATGCGGCTAGAAAGGGCGTAATGCCTTATGCGCGCATAGTCGGTTATGACATGAGCCATTGAGATAGAGCATCTTAAGATGCGTGAACTCATCGTATGTGTACTGATCTTTTTTCCGCTGTCGGTCGGGGCGGGGCAGGGAGCTAAGTTCTGGCTGAATAAAATGTCAACTGCCGTGGAGTCCCTCAATTATGAAGGGACCTTTGTTTTTATGCATGATCATAAAATGGAAACCATGCATATTATTCATGGCAGCGATCCTCTAGGGGTGAAGGAGCGTTTGATTTCATTGAATGGAGAGGCCCGAGAGGTCATACGGGACAAGGACGTACTGACCTGTATCTGGCCCAAAAGCCACGTCCTGGTCGTGGAAAAAAGTCGTGTACGTCAAGGATTCCCAGCCGCCATACCGGAAGAAATCGATACCCTAGTCGACCACTATGATCTACTGGTGGTCGGCACCAGCCGCATTGCAGGATTTGATTGCAGGGTCATCGAGATCCGTCCCAAGGATCATTACCGCTACGGTTATCGGCTATGTATCGCAGAGGGTTCAGGCATGTTGTTGAAATCGGCTATGCTTGATACCGAGGGTAACCCCATAGAACAGGTCATGTTCACGGGTATCGAGTTTTTAGACGACATCCCGGAGGTTCGCTTTAAACCGAGTGCAATATTTGCTGACAGCGTCAAGCATACCATTTTGGCTAGGGATTATCCCACCGCTTTGCAACCTGATCTAGGTTGGCGGATAGATCGTATGCCCGCGGGTTTCAGAGTAAATGAGAATGTAAAACGGCCTATCGCAGCGAGCACATTACCCGTACAGCATATGATTGTGACCGATGGGCTGGCCTCTGTCTCAATATTTATTGCCAAGCCCGATGCTGTGAATGAGTTTTTCAGTGGTGCCATTGGTCGGGGGGCCTTGCACGCCCATGCCTTCAACATCAATCAACACCAGGTTACCGTGGTGGGTGAAGTGCCTCGGAATACCGTAAAAATGATTGGTGAATCGATCATGTACAGGGGCGGTGAACGTGATTGAAGAGCAGGCACGCGTTATCTCGGTGGAGGCGGGAGGGTATGCCTGGGTCGAGACTCAAAGGCAAGGGACTTGTACATCCTGTGCCGTCAATAAAGGTTGCGGTACCGCGGCGCTGGCTAAATGGTTCGGAAGCAGGCGCAACCGGGTCTGGGTGCTCGATCCAATTGACACCCAGGCAGGTGATCGCGTGGTGGTCGGAGTGGATGAAGGAGCCTTGGTTAAGAGTTCGCTAGTGGTCTATATGCTTCCTTTGATATGTCTAATAGGTATGGCTATATTCGGAAATCATCTTATGGCCGCAACCGGATATGGAGAGTTGGCCAGTGTGGTCTTCGGCCTGTTTGGTTTAATCGCCGGGTGGGGGGGAGTAAGCCGGTTCAGTCGTAAGATCTCGGGTAATAGCCACTACCAAGCCGTCATACTGCGTCGAGATCTCTATGTACAAGAGAAGGGATGATCGCGCGGAGATTTGAAATTCCAATAGAAGCCAAGGCGTGGGTTCGTTCTGACCCCGTGAAATCAAAAGACATCCGTTACTCTAGCTGATAAAACGAGCCGAACACATACGCGGTTGTATGCAGCGTCCTATTCCTGTCCGTCGTAGAGAGATTATTGTATGAATGTATTAGCCATTAAGCAAAGCCCGTTACTTGTTATTCTACTCGCGGGGTTGGCCCAAGCCGGCGTAGCATCCGCTCGGGTTGCATTGCCCGATTTTACCGAGTTGGTGCAAGCAAATGCCCCCGCTGTAGTGAACATCAGCACCAGTAAACAGCAGTCGGTAAAACGTCGGTTTCCTCCTGGCATGGAGATCCCCGAGATCCCGGAGGATACGCCCTTTGGAGACCTGCTACGTAAGTTTTTTGGTGAACAGGGAGAGCACAGCGAGCAGTTTCAGTCCAAGTCCCTGGGCTCCGGTTTTATCTTTTCGCAAGATGGTTATGTCATCACCAACCACCACGTGGTTCAGGACGCCGACGAGATCATCGTTAAACTGAATGACCGTCGTGAAGCGATCGCAGAGATCGTGGGCACCGACCCACGCAGCGATATCGCCCTGCTCAAGATCGAGGTGAAAAACCTCCCCGTATTGAAAATCGGCAGCTCAGACGAGCTTAAACCGGGTGAATGGGTGTTGGCCATCGGATCACCCTTTGGGTTTGATCATTCCGTCACTGCCGGTATCGTTAGCGCCAAGGGACGCAGCTTGCCAAGCGAGAACTATGTACCTTTCATTCAGACCGATGTCGCTATAAACCCGGGGAACTCGGGCGGGCCACTGTTCAACCTCGACGGTGAAGTGGTAGGTATCAATTCTCAGATCTACAGTCGAACAGGGGGATTTATGGGCTTGTCTTTCGCTATTCCTATTGAGGTGGCGATGGACGTAGTGGAACAGCTCAAGACCGTAGGCCATGTGCAGCGAGGCTGGTTGGGCGTTTACATACAAGAGGTGACTCGGGAGTTGGCCGAATCCTTCGGCATGAATAAACCGATGGGGGCCTTGGTAGCCAACGTGCTGCCTGACAGTCCGGCTCAAGATTCCGGTATCAAGGTTGGTGACATCATCCTGACCTATGATGGTAAAGACGTTAACAATTCAGCGGCATTGCCACCGATGGTTGGACGAACTAGGGTGGGGAAAACGGTCAAATTGAAGGTGATGCGCGAGGGAAACCGCAAGACCATAAAAATCGAGATCGGGCAATTACCGGAAGAGGATTCGCCGATACTGGCTGGCAAGCCCACACCCATGGAGAAAAACATGGTCCTGGGCCTGGAACTGGAGAAATTGACCGAAAAGCAGCGCCAAGAGATGGATCTGGAAGGCGCGGGGCTGTATGTTAAACGCGTTCACGATGGTCCAGGCAGGCGTTCGGGTATCAAGGAGGGTGATGTCTTGCAGATGATTAATAATGAGAAAATCTCCAGCGTTGAGCAGCTTAGCGATATCATAGCGGGATTGCCGAAAGGCAAGTTCGCCTCAGTACTGGTACGGCGCAATCAAGGTCCTGAATTTATTGCTATTAGAATACCGGAGTAGGCCCTTTTGTCCGCACGGATCGAGTGGGATATTTTTTCGGTAAGAAGTTGAAACCTTTCGTCTCATCATTGGTGTAAAAAAATCAAATACCCCTTATTCTGATCGGCCGTATTTTGCCAGAAGCCATCGGTATGGAGACTGGTTGAAGCGAATTGCGGCCGATTATTGCGTGGTGACCTAGACAAATATTCTATGGAGTATATTCGTAATTTTTCGATTATTGCCCATATCGACCATGGGAAATCGACCCTGGCAGACCGGTTTATCCAACACTGCGGAGGGCTGGCCGATCGTGAAATGGCCGAGCAGGTGTTGGACTCGATGGATCTGGAGCGCGAGCGGGGGATCACCATCAAGGCGCAAAGTGTCTCATTGAACTATGCCGCAAAAGACGGCCATACCTATCAGCTCAATTTTATCGATACGCCCGGTCATGTGGATTTTTCATATGAAGTTTCTCGTTCTTTATCGGCCTGTGAGGGTGCATTGCTGGTGGTCGATGCTTCCCAGGGCGTGGAGGCTCAGAGCGTGGCCAATTGCTATACGGCCATCGATCAGGGACTGGAGGTCATGCCGGTGTTGAACAAGATCGATCTACCCTCGGCGGACCCGGAGCGGGTGGTGCAGGAGATCGAGGAAATCATCGGCATAGAGGCCTCTGAAGCGGCATTGGTGAGTGCCAAGACCGGAACCGGCATCGTTGATCTTCTAGAGGCCCTGATTAAACAGATTCCTCCTCCGCAGGGTAATATTACCCAACCGCTGAAGGCCTTGATCGTTGATTCTTGGTTTGACAGTTATGTCGGGGTCATTGCTCTGGTCAGGCTGGTCGACGGTGTCCTGGAGCCGAAACAAAAGATTCAAGCCATGTCCTCCGGACGGGTTTATCAGGTCGAAAAGGTGGGGATATTCACACCTAAGCGCAAAGAGTGCGAACAGTTACGAGCAGGTGGGGTGGGATTCGTCATCGCCGGGATAAAGGACATTGATGGTGCTAAGGTCGGTGACACCTTTACTTCGGTCAAGCATCCAGCCACCAAAGCGCTGCCCGGTTTCAAAGAGGCTCAACCCAAGGTATTTGCCGGTCTATATCCCAGCCGCTCGGATGACTACGATAGTCTGCGCGAGGCGCTGGAAAGGCTGCGTCTGAACGATTCGGCCCTGCAATATGAGCCAGAGACGTCCCAGGCCTTAGGATTTGGGTTTCGATGTGGTTTTTTGGGTATGCTCCATATGGAGATCGTGCAGGAACGCTTAGAACGGGAGTATGATCTCGATCTTATTACCACCGCACCCACGGTGGTCTACCAGATTTATACCACCAATGATGAGATTGTTGAGATCCATAATCCCGCGGATCTGCCGCCGGTAAATAAAATTGCTGAGATTCGTGAACCGATTATCAGCGCCACCATTCTGGTGCCTCATGAGTATGTCGGTGCGGTGATTACTCTGTGCATCGAGAAACGTGGTGCACAAAAGAAATTGCAATATCTTGGGAATCAGGTCTCACTGGTTTTCGACATGCCGTTGAGCGAGGTCGTACTGGATTTCTTCGATCGCTTGAAATCGGTGAGCCGGGGATATGCCTCATTCGAATATCATCAGTCGCATTTCGAAGTGGCCTCCCTGGTCAGGGTGGATATATTGATCAACGGGGAACGGGTGGATGCATTGTCTCTGATCGTGCACCAGGCGAATGCCCAGTTTCGTGGCCGGGAGCTGGCCGCTAAGATGAGGGACATTATCCCTCGGCAGATGTTCGATGTTGCGATACAGGCCGCAATAGGGTCCCAGATCATCGCCAGATCGACCGTCAAGGCATTGCGTAAAAATGTAACGGCAAAATGTTATGGTGGGGATATCACACGCAAGAGGAAATTGCTCGAGAAACAGAAGGCGGGCAAGAAACGTATGAAGCAGATAGGTAAAGTGGAAATTCCGCAAGAGGCCTTTCTGGCGGTGCTGCAGGTTGATAAGTAATCTGTGAGTTAACAATACCTATCCGTCATGGATATAGCATAATCAAGAAAAGAAAAAAATGAATATAGATCTAGAATTGGTACTGGTTCTGGGGGTGTTTATCACCGGCGTGATATGGTTGGTAGATCGTTTTTTTCTAGCTTCTCGACGCGGTGAGCAGTTGGTGGATAAGGGTCTTAGCTCACCAAGACTAGAACAAAAAGTACCGCGCGACTCCAGGGTGCCTAAGGAGCCCTGGTATGTGGAATATTCGAAATCGTTTTTCCCGGTGTTGCTGGTGGTGTTGGTATTGAGATCTTTTGTGGCGGAACCTTTTAGGATCCCATCGGGTTCGATGATGCCTACCTTGCTAGTAGGTGATTTTATCCTGGTTAATAAATTTGCTTACGGGATCAGGCTGCCGGTCCTGAACACCAAGATCATCGATATCGCAGGCCCTAAGAGGGGCGATGTCGCGGTGTTCAGATTTCCTCGCAACCCCTCCGATGATTATATAAAGAGGATTGTTGGATTGCCCGGAGACCGTATCGCTTATTTCAACAAGGCCTTGTATGTCAATGGCAAGAAAATGAATCAGCAGCTGATGGGGAGATACGCGGGGGTCGGTTCCGGCAGCGTCATGGATAAAGCGCAGCTCAGAGAAGAAAGTCTTGAACAGGTCAACCATCAGATCTTGGTCAACGAAAACCGAATGAATATCGAGTTCGAATATGTCGTCCCCCAAGGCCATTATTTCGTGCTCGGGGATAATCGAGACAACAGTAATGACAGTCGTTACTGGGGTGCCGTCCCGGAGGGCCATCTGGTCGGCAAGGCATTCATGATCTGGTTGAATTGGGACATAGAGGGTGGCGTGTTTGATACCAGCCGGATAGGTGAACGCATCATTTGACCGGTATCTGCCTTGTTGCAGCCATTTGTAGTGGGTATAAGAAGCTGTTTTAAACCTCTTGGGAATCCGCACGACACAGTTGACCAACTGGCGCTGAATCTGGGTGATAAGGCAAGCCAGATGGAAAATTGTTTCGGTAGCATTCCTTATGCTTGATTTACGCATTTAGGATAAGGTTCAATGACAGCGATCAGAAAACAGACAGGTGCCTCCATGTTGTTGTGGATGGCCTTTATCGGGGTAGCAGGACTTGCGGTAGTCCTCGGTATGAGGCTCGGTCCCATATATATCGAATCCTATATGGTCGATGGAATCCTGGAACAGGTGGCGCTGGAGTCGCGCGACAAGAAAAGGAACAAGGCACAGCTTTGGAATGCCATCAGCAAGCGCTTCACCATCAATAATGTCAATACGGTAAAAAGAGAGCACTTTTTTTACAAGAGAGAAAGAGGCAAGACCAATATCTCGTTTAAGTATGAGGTAAGGACCAAACTGGTAGGAAACCTGGACGGTATCATGGCCTTCGAAATGGCTAGAGCCTTTGTTTCCGATGGCTAGCTGCGATCTCAATAAACTACTCGATCAGGATTTTTTAAACTCAAGTCTCTTTCAAGAGGCGGTCACACATCGAAGTGTTGGCAGCAGGAATAATGAGCGTTTGGAGTATCTTGGCGACTCGGTTTTAGATCTGATCATCGCACAATACCTGTTCGTGAAATTTCCCGATCTCAAAGAGGGAGATTTGAGCCGGACCCGGTCTCATTTGGTTAAGAAGGACACCCTCGCTGAGATTGGCAGTGAGATCGATCTGGGGAGACTCATCGCTCTGGGTCAAGGCGAGCTGAAAAGTGGGGGGCAGAAAAGGAGTACGATTATCGCGGATGCCTTGGAGGCCATCATCGGTGCGCTCTATCTGCATAAAGGCCTCAGCGAGACGCAAGACTTCATATTCAAGCTGTTTAAATCTCGTCTGAACAAGCTACCCTCCCCCGAGCAACTTAAAGACCCAAAAAGTCAATTACAGGAGTTGTTGCAGGCCAAGAATATGCCGCTTGCCCGTTATTCTTTGATCAACACCCAGGGGGCATCCCACGCCCAGAGCTTTAATTCACTCTGTACCATCAAGGTACTTAGCATTATCACCTCCGCATGGGGCAGTACCAAACGCCGGGCGGAGCAAGCCTCGGCACGTAAGGCCTTGGATATCATTTTAAAATTTGATGAAGGAAACAACTAAAGCCTCGGAGGAATCCAGCACCATGGTCGGTTCCACCCCAGAACCGACCCGCTGTGGCCATGTTGCAATAATCGGCAGGCCGAATGTCGGCAAGTCGACCTTGTTGAATGCCTTACTTGGAGTAAAGCTTGCCGCCATTGCCGATAAACCCCAGACGACCTGGCACAACATTCGCGGCATACTTACCGAGCATGATGCCCAGATCATTTTCGTCGACACCCCCGGCATCCACCTTGGCAGGCGTAAATTACTCAACGAGATGATGAATGCCAATGCGCTGGGGGCACTCAATGACGTTGATGTCATTCTCTATCTCATCGAAGATACCTTCCTGAATGACGAGGGACGTTATATCCTCTCCATCATTAGTAAACTGAAAAAACCCTGCTTGCTCGGCATTAATAAAGCGGATCTGTATAAACAAAAATCCAAGCTGCTTCCGGTGATCGCCCGCTTGAACGAGGAGTACGACTTTGACGAGATTCTGCCTATTTCCGCGAAAACGGGTTTAAACCTCGATGCACTGAAACAGGCGCTTCGCCGCCGCTTGCCGGTTTCGGAATATCACTATCCCGAGGACCAGATATCCGATCGCAGTTCAAGATTTTTCGTGACCGAGTATATACGGGAGCAATTGGTACGATACCTGGGAGACGAATTACCCTATTCCATCTATGTCGAGGTGGAGGAGTACCAGGAACACCAAGATAGGATCTCTATTGCGGCAACCCTTTGGGTGTCCAGCCCCAGCCAGAAAGCGATCGTGATCGGTAAGCAGGGCAGCATGATAAAATTGCTTGGAACCCGGGCCAGACAGTCTATAGAGCGCTTGGTAGATAAGAAGGTATTCCTGAAATTATGGGTCAAGACAAAACAGGACTGGCAGAACGACCCCAAGGTTATCGCCGGGTTCGATAGCCGTTACTGAGGCGCTGTTGTTACACCCATGAGAGTCGACAAAGAACCCGCCTATGTATTGCACAAACGGGCCTACCGGGAATCGAGTAATCTGCTGGAGGTGTTCACCCCGAGCCATGGAAGGGTAGGGCTGGTTCATAAAGGTGGGCGCAGGCTGAAAAAAGGCGGAGGTGTTATACAGCCTTTCAATGAATTGGCCCTGTCCTGGACGGGACGCGGAGAACTGTTCACCCTGACCCGATCGGATGTGACCAGGGTGAGCGGTGTGCAGGCGCCCTTCCGAGTGATCTGCGGCCTGTATCTGAATGAACTTATCCTGAATATGATGCCGCGAATGTTGCCGAGTGTGGAGCTGTACCGCGCCTATGCCTCATCGGTATCCATGCTCAAGGGCATGGAGCACATCGAACCGTTGCTGAGACGGTTCGAGCTGATCTTGCTCAGCTGTTCAGGTTATGGTTTACAATTGCACAGTGATGCCGAACACGGTCTGGCGATAGACCCGCAGGTCCACTACACTTATGATTGCACTAGGGGTCCAATCAAGATCTCATCCCCCGATGTCCCCTCTAAAGACGTGATCGTCAGTGGACGCACCCTGATCTGGCTCAGAACCTTGAACGGCGCTGACAAAAAGGCCCTGCAAGAGGCAAAACGCCTGTTGCGTCGGGTGATCGATTATCATCTCCAGAACAAACCCCTGCATACAAGAAGTATAATGGGGTATTTAAGGCGTAATCATTAAGCATGAAATCGACATGAACAACAACAATACACTCAGACTGGGAGTGAATCTGGATCACCTGGTCACGGTGAGGCAGGCACGGCGAACCCTTTACCCCGAGCTGCCTGCGGCCATACGAATCGCCGAACAGGCCGGCGCGGACGGGATCACCATGCATTTGCGGGAGGACCGCCGTCACATCCAGACCGACGATATCTACCAATCCCGCGGCCTCATCACCACCTCCATGAATATGGAAATGGCCGCCACCTCGGAGATGGTCGCTATCGCCTTGGAGGTAAAACCGGATTTCTGTTGTATCGTTCCCGAGCGCCGTGAAGAGTTGACGACCGAGGGCGGCCTGGATGTCATCAACAATCAAGCGCGACTCATCGATGTCTGTGGGCAACTGGCCGAGGCCGAGATCAAGGTCTCGATGTTCATCGAGCCGGATCAAGCCGTCATCGACGCCGTATGCGAGACCGGCGCCCCCATCATAGAGCTACATACCGGAACCTATGCCAATGCAGCAGGCGACGAGCAATCCAGGGAGCTGGATAGAGTGCTCAAGGCCGCGGGATATGCCCACCAATGCGGTCTGCAGGTCAACGCCGGACATGGTCTAGCCTATGATAATGTTCACCCCGTGGCGGCCATCGGTCTGATCAAAGAGCTCAATATCGGTCATGCCATCATCGCCAGGGCCCTGTTTGTCGGCCTGGCCGAGGCGGTTGCCGAGATGAAATCGGCGATGACCCGATTCCGGGAGTAATGCGTATCATCGGCACCGGCGTCGATATCGTCAGCATCAAGCGCATCGCCAAGGTCCACACCCGATACCCCGAAACGTTCAACAAGCGAATCCTCAGCGAACCGGAACGCTGCGAGTTTGTATCGAGAAGAGACAAGCCGGCATTCCTAGCCAAACGCTTCGCCGCCAAAGAAGCGGTAGCCAAGGCCTTCGGCACCGGAATGGGCCGAGGACTGTGTTTCACCGACATCACGATCGACCACGACCCCCTGGGCCGACCCCTGGTGCAATTTACCTCGGATCGGGTGATGGACCATGATGTGACAGATCTGGAAATCCATATCAGCATCTCCGATGAGCAGGAATATGCGGTGGCTTCTGTGATTGTTGTTGGGGGGGCGTCGTCCTGAAAAGGGTGTCAGGGCGATCACCAGGTCCGTTGGCAAATCCTTCCGTTTTAATCCTTCAACGCTAGGCCCGAGCATTGACCCCGTCCGCCCGATTCTGGCATTCGATCAGGCTGCCGCTAAATGGCAGGCCGGGGAAAGGGCTCGGCTGGTTAGCCTGGGGCGGACTCCACCCTACGCAGATACCCAGATCGCTGCCACCTCGGCAGTCAACGGGCTTATTCTGGTAACCCGTAACAAGCAGGATTTCGGTGATTTTAAAGGGGTGGACGTGGAGGATTGGTTTGGGTAACTTTCTTGCATTTTATGGTAATTCCTTACTTCCTATCAGAGTACCCTCACTATTTCTCCATACCTGCTCAGTCTTTTATCTGCCGTGAGGAACAACAACGGCTCGGTATAGCTCTGCGCTACCAGAAGACGATCAAAAGGCTCTCTGTGATCGTCAAATAGCGGCAGTGTGGCTACGGCCAACAGATATGCGTTGCGGATATCGAGCTACTCAAAAGAGGGGCCGAGGCCCCTCTTGTTTACATAAATAGATTGACATCGGCGTCTAAGGCTCGAGGCAGGAAGCTTGCTGCGCCCACCCATTCTTCGATTTCAGGTATGAAATCGTCTTTACC
>JBDLIZ010000039.1:0-18036 GCA_039714615.1 Pseudomonadota bacterium
GTTTGATCTGGGTTTTTCTTCCAGGACTTGGTGATGAGTAAGACGGTATCCGACATCATTAATTCGTTTTATGTCTTCTGGCGTGGTGGGTCACCAAATTCAGGATCGTTGCTCACGCGTTTAGCAATGGTATTGGCTGGTGGGTTGTACCAGCCGGGATCACTGTAATCGCCCGGCTTCAGAGTGTCGCGTACCTTTAATTACCGTGATCCGATTGCCGCTCTCATGGCCAAGATAGGGTTTTTCGCGGTCAGAAGTCGCCCAAATTCCATGTGGAT
The DNA here is from genome assembly GCA_039714615.1 of Pseudomonadota bacterium. GTDB lineage: Bacteria > Pseudomonadota > Gammaproteobacteria > JAAEPA01 > JAAEPA01 > JAAEPA01. The sequence goes on from JBDLIZ010000039.1 coordinate 279, forward strand.
TACCGGTAAAGTCAGGTCCGCTCAATTCTTTAACAATCTTGTGTGTTGTACGATCAATCACGACGACTTTGCCTTCTGGATCGGGATTGGCGGCGCTCGGTTTTGGTCCACCAATGGAGATGTAGGCAAGTTTTCCCACAAACGCGACATGATTGGCGCGCGGTCCGATGTCCAAACCTTCGACAACAACGCCCAGATCAGAGGTACGAAAGATAGAGAGTTTTCCTGCTCCCTTGTGTACCAGGTATATTTCTTTATCGTCTGGCGTGACTAAGCCAAAAGGCGTGAATGGAGCCACAACTTTTTGGCTTGCGACAGGTTTTCGCGAGGCAACGTCAAATTTTTCCAGACGTTTTTCTTTACCAGCCACAACAAAAGCAAATTTCCCATCGGACGTAAAACTAACCATAGAGGGGCCTTGCACCGTTGGTAAAACGGCAATCTCTGCCATTCTCTTGGTACGAATAGTTGATGTATCATGGAGCTTTTCAGAATCCAGCTCTAGCACGGATATGTAATTCTCTCCACGCACTGCGACCTAGGCCTCTTTCCCGTCTGGCGTTACCACTGCTAAATGTGGTTCACGCCCAACGGGTGTGTATCCAAGTAACGTTTTTGTCTCAGTGTCTATTGCTGCAACTGTGCCCGATATCCGATTGGCAACCAACAGTTAGAATAGATGATTATGTTGTTTCGACATTCAACAGGATGTCATTAAAGAGGGCGTTACAGGAACCTGCTTTATTCCCGCACATTGGGATTTAATGATTTTGAGTGTTGGAATTTAGCTGGTACAAGGGGCGATACCAAGTCGCCGTACCTATCGACAAGCTGAGTAAACCTTACCGTCACCTGGATAACTACACCGCGCTACCCCAGGATTTGCTGGACCAGATTACGCATTTCTTTGAGCACCACAAGGATCTTGACGAGGGTAAGTGGGTGAGAGTGGATGGCTGAGACAGCATTGACAAAGCGAAACAAGAGATTACTGATTCCATCCAGATGTACGAGGATGCACCTGAGAAACCAAATTTCTGATCGGCCTGGAAACCCGGCATATTTTTCACCGCCGGTGAATTAAAGCTACGCACGCACTCTTTTTGATGAATCCACACCCAGACGTGCTATGTTTAGTACCCCTTCTTCCAGACCTTATTGACGCCGACTTTTTGTAGCCCTGTCAGTCACTTGATCACGGATGCCTTACAAACAGGGAAGTATGCAATGACAGCACCTGTCCAATTAAATGGATGCTTTTAGCCCTATTGGACAGCCACTTAATTTACGTAGCAGTAAGTCCTTGAAAAATGGCGCGCCCGGAGAGATTCGAACTCCCGACCCCCTGGTTCGTAGCCAGGTACTCTATCCAACTGAGCTACGGGCGCATTGAGAACACTGCATAATGCAGTTGGCAATCGTCAGTCGCCGTAATTGCGCTGCAACGATTTAACCTCTAAACAGCATAGGGAGGGCCCACATGATAGCATTTCATCCTAGCCAGAGCACCAGGACTTGCAGACAAGACAATTTATACGCCTACCGCTGCCCGGTCCACGAACCGACCGCCGCCACCTATATTGATATTTCCCTTTCGTCTCGCCATCCTAAGGAATGGATCAACAATAACTTAGCCCTTTTACATCTCATCTTCAGCTGGACTTTGAACGATCTTCAATCGTAAAACCTCGAAATAGAACGACTATTCCTAGCAGCCTGTCGGACTTAGACGATCGTAGCGAGGGCAAAGACGGTCTGAGGCAGATTTGTCGATCCTTTGAGGCGAATAGCCTTAGCGTGTAACGAAAAGGATCGACAAATCTGTCCAAATCCGGCTTTTACGCAGTAGATCGTCCTAAGTCCGACGGGCTCCTAGTGCTCTATCAATGTAAGTGTGCGAGTTCAGTTAGCTTGTCAACGCCCACGGACGGCGTTGCGCCTCTTGACAAGGGAATGGCCATTATCTGCGAGGCGCGCCTTGCCGTGAACGTTGACAAGCTAACCCGAAGGGCGTCCCTGTGGTGTCCCGCCGCGGCGTTCCAGTGCTCGACAAGGTAATAGACATTGCCTTCGCACTGCGCCTTGCTGCGAAATACCACAGGGACGCTGAATCCGTACACTTACATTGATAGAGCACTAGGCCAGCGGTAAGATCCAAAATATATCAAAATGGCGGAGAAGGAGGGATTCGAACCCTCGATGGAGCTATCAACCCCATACTCCCTTAGCAGGGGAGCGCCTTCAGCCGCTCGGCCACCTCTCCATGCAAATCGTAAGACTGATACTCGACTAAGCATACCAAGAGCTTGTGAATAAATCTCCCCACGGCTACAGGCGCCCCGAACGTATCTGGTGGCGTTGCGGATCCTCCAATATCTAGTCATGTAGCGCGGCTACACCCCCAGATATTGGAACTCCCGCGCCTTCTTGCCAGACACGTTCGGGAACCCCCACGCTTCGCGCAGGGATTTATTCACAAGCTCTAGAGTTCATAAGGATATGTTTTGACGAGTACAATATAGAATATATCTTCCTGGTACAACAGCTAACGATGAAACATAAACCAAGGGAAAGTCACTCGTTCCCTTCGGCTGATTGTTCTCGCTCGCGTTTGATACGTTCGTATATTTCCTCCCGGTGAACTGCAATTTCTTTAGGTGCATTTACTCCAATTCTAACCTGGTTACCCTTAACACCAAGCACTGTAACGGTGACATCGTCACCAATCATCAGAGTTTCACCAACTCGACGTGTCAATATTAGCATTCCCAGTTTCTCCTTATGAAACCGATGTATTTTGTTGTCGTTTAGTTACCTATACTCCAGGATAAGATTGATTGCATTACTACCTAAACCCTGCAAGCAGTCGTACGGGGAGAGCGCAAGATATTGATCTATAGAGCAAATGAAAAATTGAGCATAATCTTAATATGATTGCTGAAATTTTTCATGTTGCTATACGGATCAAGCGTTCGTGCCATATATGTACAAACGTTAGCAAATATTAGGTACTAAGTGTAGTTATGATACTCTAAGTCTACATCCCTTGCTCCATCCTTGTGACATTTTTTTCGATATTTTAATAAAATATATCGATTTCTTAAACTAATCTATTACCTTTTCTCAGTATAAATATTCCTCTTTATGCTATGGTTAAACCCTTACAGTTGTAAAGACTTCCTGAATTGGTTAAAAAACATCCCATTGTCTTATGGGACTACCAAAATTGATGGAGGTAAGATACAACCATAGCAAACAATGCCGCTACAATCATACCCTAGGGAAATAGATTTTTAGGTGTACTGAGTGTATCTGATTCGTTTTCAAAGCAAGACGGGCGCGTAACTCATAGAAAGTAATATAATTTTCGCGTCTCGTTTTATTTTATTTTGTTACGAGTTAAATAGTCTCATTGCTACGGAAAAACCAACCGTCGCAAACGATTCATAGCTAAGTCCGAACACCCTCTTCCTGTTGTGCCGCCGCTGAGGTTTGACCCAAATCGAAGGCATCGTGGAGGGCACGAACACCGAGTTCCAGGTACTTTTCATCAACCACGACGGAGATCTTTATTTCGGAGGTGGAAATCATGCGAATATTTATACCCTCTTCCGACAAGGCATGAAACATCTTACTGGCAATTCCTGCGTGTGAACGCATACCCACCCCCACCAACGATATCTTGACGATCTTCCTGTCACCACCAACCTCACGCGCCCGCAACGCCGTTGAGATGCTTTTCAATATTTCTAGCGTCCGTTCAAAGTCATTACGATGTACAGTAAAGGTAAAATCGGTTGTTTTTCCATCAGCTCCGACGTTTTGAACAATCATATCCACCTCGATATTGGCCTCTGAGATAGGCCCTAGGATATGGTAGGCCACGCCGGGTCTATCAGGTACGCCGGTCACTGTCAGTTGGGCCTCATCACGGCTATACGCGATTCCGGAAATTAATACCTTTTCCACATCTTCTTCCTCAAAGCTGATCAAGGTGCCTTCACCTTCTTCGAAGGTGGATAATACCCGCAAGGGCACATTATATTTGCCTGCAAATTCAACCGCACGGATTTGTAAAACCTTAGATCCCAGGCTTGCCATCTCTAGCATTTCCTCGAAGGTGATACGACTTAGACGACGGGCTTCCGGCTCTATTCTTGGGTCGGTCGTATATACACCATCGACGTCGGTATATATCTGACACTCATCGGCATTAAGCGCAGCAGCCAACGCCACAGCCGTAGTATCCGATCCGCCCCGTCCCAAGGTGGTAATATTTCCGTGTTCATCCACTCCTTGAAAACCCGCCACCACAACCACCCTGTCAGCCGCCAAATCACGCTTTATCCGGACGCCATCGATATCCAGTATCCTGGCCTTATTATAGGCGCTATCGGTGAGTATACGCACCTGCCCACCGGTAAAAGAAATCGCGGGACAACCACGCTTCCCCAGGGCCATACACAACAAGGCAATGCTCACCTGCTCCCCCGTTGAGAGCAACACATCCAACTCACGGCCGCCCATCCGGGGAATGATCTCGCGGGCCAAACCAAGTAGCCGATCCGTCTCTCCCATCATGGCGGAGAGGACCACTACCAGTTCGTTTCCATTGCTTACCCATTGGCTGACTTTTTCAGCGACATGATCAATGCGCTCTATGGTGCCCACCGAGCTGCCGCCATATTTTTGTACGATCAAGGCCATGAATAGTCCTTAAAATTTTCTTCCAACAAGACACATACCTTAGTTATATACGCGCGCACAATGGCGCGCCATTAGACAACAAAACGCCATATGATAAAAGGGAATTTACTGAATTTTAGAGCGAACCCAATCCGGAACGGTCTTTAACGCCGCTGCTAAGGCATCCGGATTGTTGCCACCGGCTTGGGCCATATCCGGTCGACCACCGCCTCTGCCGCCCACTTTTCGAGCAACCACATTGACTAGATCTGCCGCCTTAAGCTTTGAAGTCTTGTCTTTGGTGACCCCCGCCACCAGGCTGACCTTTTTTCCTTTCACCGTTGCCAATACGATAGCCGCCGTGCCCAATCGATCTTTAAGCCGATCCAAGGTTTCACGTAATGCCTTGGGGTCCACGCCTTCGAGCGTACAGGCCAACACCTTTACCCCCTGAACATCTATCGCCTGTGAGGCCAGATCATTGCCTGCCTGTTGAGCGAGTTGAGATTTCAGCTGGTCTAGTTCCCGTTCCAGCATCCGGTTGCGATCTACCAATTGCTCGACCTTGTCGCGTACCTCGGCCGGGCTGGTCTTTAACATACCGGCAATATGGCCAAGACGCCGTTCGCTGTTGAAGATCCTGGTAAGCGCCCCGGCACCCGTCAATGCCTCGATACGCCTGATGCCCGCGGCAACACCACTCTCGGAGATGATCTTGAAGAGCCCAATATCACCTGCACGAGACACATGGATACCACCACAGAGTTCAACTGAAAAATCACCGATAGACAATACCCTAACCTGCTCACCATATTTTTCTCCAAACAACGCCATCGCACCGAGGTTCATGGCATCATCCATCGGCATAACCCTAGCCTGTGCTGCGGCATTTTTCCTGATCTGGGCATTGACCAATTCCTCGATCTCCATAAGCTGCTCGCGACTGATGGGCTCTGAATGAGAAAAGTCAAAGCGCAGCCTGTCTGGTGCAACCAGGGAGCCCTTCTGGCTTACGTGACGCCCCAAAAGCTTGCGCAAGGCCGCATGCAACAGATGGGTAGCAGAGTGGTTGAGTATCGTAGCCTGACGCTTTGGGGCATCGACCTCGGCATTCAGCATGCCCCCGAGTGAGAGTGATCCACTGCAGAGCATTCCCAAGTGAACGTGGGCATCACCCTGCTGCTGGGTGTCGTGCACCTCAAATCGAGCGGTCTCACTCTCCAGCACGCCGGCATCCCCCACCTGGCCACCAGATTCAGCGTAAAATGGGGTTCGCTCAAGAACCACCCCACCCTGTTCGCCTTGACTCAAACGCTCGACCGGTTTGTTATCCTTTAACAGCATGATAATCTTAGACCGATCCCGTAACCGCTCATAGCCCGTGAACTCGGATCGGATACCCACCCCAGGCACCGCAGAATAATCGGCTTCGAACCGGCTGGCCCTACGCGCCCTTTCCCGTTGAGCCGCCATCTGGCGTGTAAACCCTTCCATGTCAAGGCCCAAACCACGTTCCCGGGCGATATCCACGGTGAGATCGACGGGAAAACCATAAGTATCGTAGAGTTTGAAAATAGTCTCTCCGGGTATAATGGCACCGGCCAGGCGCGAGACGTCCTCTTCCAGTATCCTGAGCCCTTGTTCCAGAGTCTCTGAAAATCGTTCTTCTTCCCGTTTGATAATCCGTTCAACTTGATCCTGGGCATCGCTCAATTCAGGATAGGCAAGCCCCATGATATCTATCAGAGGTTGCACCAGCTGATAGATAAAGGGCTCGGTAAGGCCCAGGCTGTGACCGTGGCGAGCCGCTCGGCGGATAATTCTGCGCAGCACATAGCCTCGCCCCTCATTGGCTGGGAAAACCCCGTCGGTGATCAAAAAACCACTGGCCCGTATATGATCGGCGATGACCCGAAGCGAGGCCCTATCTGGATCGGGATGCTGAACAAGCCGTTTCAGGGATCGGGTCAGATATTGAAACAGATCGATGTCATAATTGTTATGAACACCCTGCATGACCGCGGCCAGACGCTCTAACCCCATACCGGTGTCCACCGAAGGCTTGGGTAAGGGATGAAGTTCGCCTTCTTTATCGCGATCAAACTGAGTAAACACTAGATTCCAGATCTCGATGTAACGGTCTCCATCCGCATCTGGCGATCCCGGTGGACCACCGGGTACTTGCGGGCCATGATCATAAAAGATCTCTGAACAGGGGCCACAGGGACCGGTCTCACCCATGGCCCAGAAATTGTCCTCGGCCCCGATACGACGGAATCGCCGCTCGTCGATCCCGAGGTCATTTAACCAGATATCCGCAGCCTCGTCATCCTTCTCATAAACAGTGATCCACAGGCGCTCAGGGGGAAGCGTCAAGACTTTAGTCAGAAATTCCCAGGCATAGTGAATGGCTTCATGTTTGAAATAATCGCCAAAACTGAAGTTACCCAGCATCTCGAAAAAGGTGTGATGACGGGCGGTATAACCGACGTTTTCCAGGTCATTGTGCTTGCCCCCAGCCCGCACACAACGCTGCGCACTGGCGGCCCGCATGTAGCTTCGCTTTTCCCGCCCAAGGAACAGGTCCTTGAACTGCACCATCCCCGCGTTGGTAAACAATAGGGTGGGATCATTCTCGGGCACGAGGGAACTGGAAGGAACGATTTCATGATCATTCCTTTTGAAGTAATCCAGAAAATCAGCGCGAAGTTCCGATGTGCTTTTCATATCATCCCGGGGTAAAATAGACTATGGTTTTATTATATAGACCTAGATCCTGCAAGTGATTGCACTCACATAGCATAAGCTCTTGATCCGTATAACGATATTCGCTCCCTCGGCAATCACGCCAAGGATTCCATCCTTAGGTCCGTTAACGGCACCTCCCTGTGCCACTTCTGCGCTCGGTCTCAAATTCGCTTTACGAATCAATATCTTGCACTCTGCAAGCACGATCACTTGCAGTGATCTAGGTTAGACCTGAATTCAGGAGACCTTAAAAATCACCTCTTTGCTGAAACCGCGACCCTGTAAAAAACGTGCCCGCTTGGCGCGCTCCTTGTAGTCGCCTGCCGGTTGGTCACCAAAGCGTTTGTGATATTGTGTTCTGGCCCGCTCCACCCAGTCCACCGACTGCGCATTGAGATACGCAGAGATCATATCGTCTACGACCCCTCTTTTCCGAAGCTCTCCCTTGATGCGTAAGGGACCAAACCCTCTTTGCATTCTGGAGCGGACATAAACCTCGGTGAATCGCTGGTCGCTTTGCAGACCCTCGATTTGCAGTTGATTCAGGAGTCCATCGACCTGCGCACTCGCAAAACCGCGGGCCGTGAGCTTGATACGCAATTCTAACCGTGAATGTTCCCGGTGCGTTAATAAACGCAATGCGCAGTCTCGGCAATTGGCGCCGGATGAGGACATCTTTAGAATTCTCTCGGAGAATCCCCCTAAGGATTACCCCCCGCCGACACAGACTTAGTTTCTACAGCGCTGTGATCGGGAAGAAGCTTTTCGCGCAGCCCCGTTTCGATCTCCGCGGCGAGTTCGGGATTGTCCTTGAGGAAGTTGCGAGCATTGTCTCTTCCCTGCCCGATGCGCTCACCTTGATAGCTGTACCAGGCACCGGCTTTCTTGACTAGGCCGTGTTTAACACCGAGCTCTATCAATTCTCCTTGGCGTGAGATGCCCTCCCCATACAGGATATCGAACTCTGCCTTCTTGAAAGGCGGTGCCATCTTATTCTTCACTACCTTGACCCGGGTCTCGTTGCCGATGATCTCGTCGGCTTTCTTAATCGAACCGATACGGCGAATATCCAAGCGGACCGAGGCATAAAATTTAAGCGCGTTGCCGCCGGTTGTAGTCTCCGGATTGCCGAACATCACCCCGATCTTCATCCGAATCTGATTGATGAAGATGACCATGGTTTTGGTGCGATTGATATTTCCCGTGAGCTTACGCAGGGCCTGGGACATCAAACGGGCATGCAAACCCATATGTGAATCTCCCATCTCACCCTCGATCTCGGCCTTGGGTGTCAATGCCGCAACGGAATCGATAACAATCATGTCCACGGCACCGGACCTCACCAACATATCAGTGATTTCCAGGGCCTGTTCACCCGTGTCAGGCTGGGAGATCAACAGATCATCAACGGCAACACCTAATTTTTCGGCATAAGTTGGGTCGAGAGCATGCTCCGCATCGATAAATGCGGCGGTCCCGCCCATTTTCTGACACTCGGCAATAACCTGCAGCGTTAACGTGGTCTTACCCGAGGACTCGGGACCGAAGATCTCCACCACCCGCCCCCTCGGCAGACCACCCACGCCCAAGGCTACGTCCAATCCAAGGGAACCCGTAGAGACGACATCCACATCGCGTGCGGCGCCCGCATCTCCCATCCGCATCACCGCCCCCTTACCGAACTGTCTCTCGATCTGGATCAGTGCCGCCGTCAAGGCCTTTTTGCGATTTTCATCCACAGATTCAACTCCTAAGCTAGTGATCCCGTCTATTTACGGAAAGGGTGAATTATCCCATAGAAACCATGACAGGAAAAAACAAGTTCATCTGTATCAAGGTACCAACGGGTAACGTCGTAAAACATGATACCGTACGCCCTGGGGGTAGGCCCTGGATTCCACCAGACAAAACACTTTGACTCTCCATTGTACAGGGGAAATCTCTATTTTCGACTTGCTTGGCTGCGCCTTTCTGAACAGGGTCAGATGGGCAGCAAAAGGTCGTGAATCCGGGTGATAACCACAGTGGCTCAGACCTTCGTTCAGACGCTGCACAAGACCCTGCATAGGTGCAGGGCAAGATTCCGGCCCCAGCCATAAGACCTTTGCTCGGGCAAAATAACCAACTCGGGTCAAGGCCAAACTGAAGGATTTTGCCCTGATCTGCGCCGCCCGAGCCAGTAAACAGCGAAGCATGGCGTCATCCACAGATCCGATAAAGGCCAGGGTGATGTGCAAATTTTCCTCCGCGACCGATCTTCCACGACGCCGTGGCATGGACCGTAGAAGTCGTGCACACTCGCGCCGGGTAGGTTCATCCGGCCATAGCGCAAAGAATACCCGCTGGGTGGGACCGTGATTACTCAAATCCGAACAGGCCCTCCAACGCCGTCACTACGGCCTGCCGGCGCACGGCATTGCGGTCGCCTCTGAATGATCCATTCAAGACTTTGGTCTGCTGATGCAGCCCTGCCCAAGAAAACCACACCGTGCCCACGGGTTTGTCTGCGCTTCCACCCGCTGGCCCGGCGATTCCGCTGATGGACACGGCGAGGTTTCCTCGACTGCGTCTCAAGGCACCTTCGGCCATCTCACGCACGGTTTGCTCACTCACCGCCCCCCAGATCTCGAGAGTCTGCGGCAGAACGCCCAGCATATCGATTTTCGAGGCATTACTGTAGGTCACATAGCCACGCTCGAACCAGCCGGAGCTGCCCGGAATATCGGTCAATACCTTGGCCAACCATCCACCGGTACATGATTCAGCCGTCGCCAAGACGAGTTTATTGGAACTCAAGTGAACTGCAAGCTTGAGTGCTAATTGATGAAGGTCGTCATCCACTGTGAGGCCTTAGTTTTTCATCCCCAAGGGGTAGTATACCGCAGCCAAACTCCGATAGACTTCCCTGATGACTAAGAAATCCTCGCATACCCCAATGATGCAGCAATATTTGCGCATTAAGAGCGAACACCCCGACATTCTCCTATTCTACAGAATGGGTGATTTTTATGAGCTATTCTACGACGACGCCCGCCGGGCTGCTGAACTTCTCGATATTACCCTGACCTCCCGTGGCAAATCGGCGGGGGAGCCGATACCGATGGCCGGCGTACCCGCGCATGCCGTTGACGGTTATCTCGCGAGGCTGGTGAAAATGGGGCAATCCGTGGCCATTTGTGAACAGACCGGTGACCCGACTGCCGCCAAAGGGCCGGTCGAACGCAAGGTAGTGCGCATCGTCACCCCTGGCACGGTGACCGAGGATGCCTTGCTCGATGAACGCCGTGAGAACTTGTTGATGGCGATTCACCGTCAGGACCAACAGCTGGGATTAGCCACGCTCGATCTGAGTTCTGGACGTTTCACGGTACTCGAAACCACGGGCGACGATGAGCTTTCGGCCGAACTCGAACGCCTGCAACCCAGTGAACTTCTGATCAGTGAGGATACCCCTTGGCCATTGCTAAACTACCCAGGCATGCATCAACTCCCCCCCTGGTATTTCGATACCCAGAGCGCTACGAGCCTGCTGTGCCAGCAGTTTGCATGCCGGGATCTTGCAGGTTTTGGTTGTCAAGACCTACCGCTGGCCATCGCTGCGGCCGGTGCCTTACTTCAATACGTCAAGGACACTCAGCGCAGTGCGTTGCCCCATATCAACCGGCTGAGCACCGAACGGCGTGAAAACAGCATTATTCTTGACGCAGCCAGTAGACGTAATCTCGAGTTGGAACTGACCCTGACGGGAAAGACCGAAAACACCCTGGTCCATGTATTGGACCGCACCGCAACCGCCATGGGCAGCCGCTGCCTGCGGCGCTGGCTCAAACAACCTATACGCCAGGCAGATAAATTACGCCGACGCCACCAGGCCATTGAAGTCTTACTGGACAACCGCGACTATCTCGAACTGCACGACACCCTGCGAGGTGTATCAGACATAGAACGCATCTTGGCTAGAATAGCGCTCAAATCGGCCCGCCCCCGCGATCTGACGGGACTGCGCAATACCCTGGGGATTCTTCCTCAGCTGCAAACCTTGATCGAAAGACTCGAAGCCCCCTTAGTCAAGCAGCTCGCCACACGGATCGGCATACATCCCGAGATCCACCAGCAACTTTGCCGAGCGATTATCGAAAATCCGCCGGTCTTGATCAGGGACGGCGGGGTAATCGCCTCTGGTTATGATGACGAATTGGATGAATTGAGAGAGATCAACGAGAATGGTGATCGGTTTTTGATCGAATTAGAGGCCCGTGAGCGGGAACGCACCAGCATACCCAACCTGAAAGTCGCCTACAATCGGGTTCATGGCTATTACATCGAGATCACCCGCAGCCAAGCGGATCGAGCCCCGGCGGATTATATTCGACGCCAGACCCTCAAGGGCGCGGAACGCTTCATCATACCGGAACTCAAACGCTTTGAAGACAAGGTCCTAAGCTCTAGGGAGCGGGCTCTTGCAAGGGAGAGATTGCTTTACGACGGTTTGCTCGAAGGAATGCTGGCGGATCTGCCGACTCTTCAAAAATGCGCGCAGGCACTCGCGGAACTGGATGTCATCAGCAATCTTGCTGAACGGGCCGACAGCTTGGATTACAATCGCCCCGAGCTCGATTCCCAACCGGGAATTCATATTCTCGAAGGACGCCACCCGGTCGTGGAAGGCGTATTGGAGGAACCCTTTGTTGCTAATGACGCGAGCCTCAACGATCAACAACGCATGCTGATCATCACCGGCCCTAATATGGGTGGTAAATCCACCTATATGCGTCAAATTGCGCTAATCGTACTCATGGCTCATATCGGCAGCTACGTACCCGCAAAACATGCCCGTATTGGCCCAATCGATCGGATCTTCACTCGCATCGGGGCCTCGGATGATCTGAGTTCTGGGCGATCCACCTTCATGGTTGAGATGAGCGAAGCGGCCAATATCCTCAATAATGCGACCCCTTACAGCCTAGTGCTCATGGATGAAATCGGCCGAGGAACCAGCACCTTCGACGGCCTTTCTCTGGCCTGGGCCTGCGCCATGCATCTGGCCGAAGTCAATCAAGCATTTACTCTATTCGCAACCCATTATTTCGAACTTACCCAACTACCCGAGCATCACGAGACAATCGTGAACATCCATATCGACGCCATCGAATACGCCGAACGTATCGTATTTTTACATGCGGTAAAAGGAGGACCGGCCAATCAGAGTTATGGCCTGCAAGTGGCACAACTGGCAGGGGTTCCCCGGCCGGTGATAGAAAAGGCTAGAGAGCGATTGCGACAGCTCGAGGACCAATCCATGGCCGCCCGAAACCCAGCCTCAGACCCCCAGTTAGACCTGGCCTTGGCACCCCTAGATGAGCCTGAAGCCCTAACAATGCTGAGGCAGCTCGACCCTGATGAACTCACGCCCAGGGAAGCCCTCGATGCGCTTTATCGCTTGAAGTACATGATCCTACAAAACTCTCACCAATGACATCGAAGCATTTGGCGACTCAGTCAAATTCTCCTAGCGGCCTCATGAACGTCAATCGGGCGGGATCGCCAACCAAGGCCTGACCCGCATCACCAACATTACCACCCAAGAGACTGAACGGCAGTGTCACGACAAATACCACACTACCGATCAGCGTCGCAACAACACCCAATGGGCGGACTAAAATACCGTCAACCAGCATCGCCGCCCCACTGGGAACAGTCGGTTGGGTCTGGGCCGCATACGCATTGCTAGACCATGGGCTTGCGGGGAGATTCAGAGTGATAAACAACACTGTGACCAAAAAGATCTTACCTAATTTCGACATAAAGCCATCCTTTTTACTAAGCCGAATAAAACACAGGTGAGAACGGAAATCAATGAGACTGCAAGTTTTAATAGCGGTCGTTCTCCTTAGAAGTTGAGGACGGCTGGGATCCAATCAGAGAGCGTTGTTCACGATGAATAGGTTGTTACTTAAATCCTGCATTCTTTTAAAGATCCGACCACCCATCCTTTCACAATATATCCTGTCGGCTAAATTACCGCTACAATACGCATCGATTTTCATAGACGAATTACTACCTAGATCCTGCAAGTGATCGTGCTTATAGAGTGTAAGATATTGATTCGTAGAGTGAATTTGAGACCGAGCGGAGGAGTGGCACAGGGAAGTGCCGTTAACGCACCTAAGGATGGACTCCTTATTGCGATTCCCGAGGGAACAAATATCGCTATACGGATCAAGAGGTTGTGCTATGTGAGTGCGATCACTTGCAGGATCTAGGTACTACCCACGGAGCCGAGACATGACGTTTGTCGTTACGGAACAATGCATTAAGTGTAAATATACCGACTGCGTAGAGGTTTGCCCGGTGGACTGCTTCCACGAGGGGCCCAACTTTCTGGCCATCGATCCGGACGAATGCATCGATTGTACACTTTGTGAACCGGAATGCCCCGTGGAGGCTATTCTCCCTGAGGAAGACCTTACGGATGATCAGCAGATCTACCTAGAACTCAATGCCGAACTCGCACAAACCTGGCCGGTAATCACAGTAAAAATAGACGCCCCTCCAGATGCCGACGATTGGGCCAGCAGGCCCAATAAGCTGGATCTGCTAGAGCGCTGATTTTCACTACAAACCGCTTCGGGCACGATACCCCTTATAGGCCTTGATGTATTTGGGAACTACGACCTGACCCTGGTCAGGTTTGTAATGACTATGCCCCTTATGGTGGGGTTTGGCGTAATGGCGGCGATAGCGATGATAAAAAAGGGGATAGGAACGCGTGCGGTATTCCACCACAGGCGTGGTGTCTTGCGGGGCCGTTTGTTGTCCTGCCGCCTCCATGAGCAGCCTGGCTTTTTCTAAGCGCAGGCGTTCGCGAGTGAGCCGACTTTGTTCGAGCACTTTGGCCATTTCGAGCCATTTGGCGTAGTTCACACTCTCATCGGGTTGATCCGCGCCGCTGCGCACTGACGGAGTAATGTATAAGATTTCCGCTGTGCTGGCCAAGCCCGGTGGGGGTTTAGAACTATAGTGCGTGACACCCTGCCTATCAGTCCATTTAAAAACCTCTAGCGCGGCAGATTCCTTCATGAAGATCGTAAAGACAGGAAGCAGGATGGTCAACCATAACCCTGTTCGCTGAAGAGGTTTTTTGATAGCACACATATCCATAACACGAAGGTCCTTTAATTAACAGGGACCTTACCCTGGGTGTTTCGTTCCCTAAGATATACGCCGCGTAAGGAATGCTATGCACATCTATTTAATCCCTGCAAAAAAATGGGCGCCCCAAGGCACCCATTTTTTCCCACTTTAAAAGGTGTTTATTAGAACTTGATGCGAGAACCGAAGCTGACGCCCCAAGAGGTTTCGCCAGCAACACCGGCGACGCTATCGCCGTGACCACTGCCACCCAGTTTAAGGGTCGCGTTATCATCGTTATCCAAGGCAGCGAATTGGGCATAGACCTGGACATTCTTGGACATGGCATGATCCACACCGACGGAGTACAACAGTCCGCCCGAATCATTGGTATCGCCAAGATCATCGGCAACATAGATCGCGCCCTTCAGGGTATTGGCCCCCATCTTGTAGGAGAGACCACCGCCAAAAACGTCACGATCATTGCCGCTGGCGAATCCGGAATCATCAGCCATCTGATATAAACCAACGACCTTCCAGTTGCCAAAACCGTATTTACCGGTCACCCGCAGGGCGGTCTCGCTGTCTTCAGTCGCCCCAGCGACGGCAGCTTGATTGATGTTGTGCTGCTCATAACCCACGGCCAGGAACAGATTGTCGTCGGCACCGAACAGGTTCTTCTGATCATAGATAGCGGCAATACTGTAGGCATCGAAATCATTATTATCCGTGATCGGAAAATTTGGATCTTCTTCTATACCAGAATCGGTCACATAGACGGCGAAGATATGCACGGGACCAAAACTCGGAGAGATGTAACCGATGATGTTATCGGCACGAAGATCATAACCGGCGCCGCCGTCTTTGAGATTGGTGACGGAACGGTTCTGGCCGAGCTGAGTGCTCCAGAACAGGTCAACCTTACGGCCGATCACCTTGACGGGGGTGTCATGGCGGCCGAATACGATGGTACCCCAGGTGTCGCTCTTGAAACCGCCGTAACGGTTACGTTGCTTCCAGACTCCATCGTCTTTACCATCGAGGCCCACGCCCCACTCCATCAGATAAATGGCCTGCAGCCCTTCACCCAGATCGAAGGCACCTTTGAAGCCCAGGCGTGAGGTATTGCTGGAGACACCGATGCTGCTTTCGTTATCGTTTTTCAGATATTCGACAGAGTAATGGGCCTGGCCATAGATGGTCGGCCCGGCTGCCGAAACCACGGCAGGGGCTGCGATACTGGCGGCGATCGCGGTGGCAAGTAGTGTTTTTTTCATTGGCAAAACCCCAAATTTAATAATAAATGATTGAGAAATTATATCTATCACAGTTTTTATGGCAGTGTAGTATGGAGTATACAACATTTTTTCAAATAAACAACAACCAGGAGAATAAAGCAACAGACTCGGGTAGAAAATAGCGACTAGCTCGTGATTTAAGGGCGGTTTCGAAGGTTGAAATTGCATAAAAGCAACAAATAGACCTTTCAAGGGCGATTAGATAAAAATTTAAGTTCACCTTTGGTTTCCCCTTAAGTGAGAGATATGCCGGAACCAACTCAGACTGGATATACTAGTGCTCTAGTACCTAGATTCTGAACCTAAATCGTCTTGGATTTAAAGAAGAGAAGGGAGAGGCCTATGACTAAAAGCATACTACTCGTTGATGATGAGCCCAATATATTGCTCTCTCTGGAATTTCTCATGAAAAGGGCCGGCTATGAGGTTAGGACCGCTAGCGATGGCGAGGCGGCGTTACAAGCCGTTGAAAAGTTCCTCCCCGACCTCATGCTCCTTGACGTAAATATGCCTAAGCGCGATGGCTTCGATGTGTGTCAAGTTATTCGCGCCAATCCGCTATGGAAAGATATCCGCATTATCATGCTTACGGCCAAAGGACGCGATGTGGAACGTGAGAAAGGACTATCACTCGGGGCCGATGGGTATATCACCAAACCATTTGCTACCCAGGACGTCGTTGACAAGGTACGCAAATTACTTGCGAAAGAGAGCTGAGCGCTGGTGAATATATCCATGATGGATGGATACAAATAACCAAGTCATTGTTGAACCATCCCTTAACCCGGATCAGCGCATCAGCTTCTGCGCTCGCCACCGACGAACTACAGCCGTGGTGACTAAAGAGCTAAAATAGAGCGATCCCGCGATCAGGATCACGGTGGCGCCAGATGGCAGATCCAGCTCAAAAGAAACAGCCACCCCACTGCTGTTGAAGAACATCGCCAAAACCATCGCGATGAGCATCATTTTTCCCAGCGAACTCACATATTGCCGCGCTATCGCCGCCGGCAGTGTAAGCAGAGCGATCACCATGATTAGCCCTACAATCTGAACCAGTATCACCACAGTGAGCGCCACCAGACACAGCAGCAGCAAATAAAACCACTCGACATGCACTCCCCTGAGTGCGGCAAACTCTTGATCGAATACCACCGCCTGCAACTGTTTGTAAAACAGTACAACCAATACCAAGATTAGCACATCCAATGCCGCCAATAGATAGAGCTGCTCTTGGCGGACCAGAAGAATGTTACCAAACAGATAACTCATCAGATCGATGTTATAACCCGGCGTACGGGTGATAAAAATGATACCGATGGCCATCCCTATCGCCCATAGCGCGCCGATAATGGTATCTTCCTGCTCATGCCAGTGCAGATTGACCAGGCCGATAATCAACGCCGCAATGATCGCCGCCAACAAGGCGCCAAGCAACGGACTCTTTCCTAGAAAATAAGCAATCCCCATTCCGCCGAGCACTGAATGGGCAATTCCCCCGGCCAAGAAACTGATGCGCCTGACGACGACATAGGTTCCCATTACCCCACAGCTAACACTGGCGAGCAAACCGGCAAGTAATGCATTCTGTAAGAATGCATGTTCTGCAAGGGCCTTGAAAAAGCTATCCATCTTCGCCGCCCTGCACTGATCGATACCATGAAGAGTTAAGATCCATAGTCTAAGAGACTAGTGCTCTATCAATGTGAGTGTGCGAGTTCAGTTAGCTTGTCAACGTTCCCGGCAAGGCGCGCCTCGCAGATAATGGCCATTCCCTTATCAAGAGGCGCAACGCAGTCCGTGGGCGTTGACAAGCTAACCCGAAGGGCGTCCCTGTGGTGTCCCGCCGCGGCGTTGCAGTGCTCGACAAGGTGATAGACATTGCCTTCGCACTG
>JBDLIZ010000040.1:0-17998 GCA_039714615.1 Pseudomonadota bacterium
ATTGAGCCTGAAGTACCTGACTTCTTCTGGCTCAATGCGGCTCAGGATTGCTGACGAATGACTCGATAACACAACCTGCGCAGTATCAAGCTCACTAATGTCTCGCGCCTGCGAGATAATGCGCGATAAAAAGAAAGGTGAAAGGCTGTTTTCCGGCTCTTCAATAGCTAACAGCGTAAGATGTGCTATGCGCAGCTTCTCCTGGTCAAATGGGCTTTCTTCTTGTGGCTGGGCAACCGTATCATGTTCCACTTCGAGTGTTGTAGCAGTTAAGGCGATATAAAACAGAGAGCGTTGCCCATCGCTTAAATCAGATAGAGGCCGCTCCTGCCCCGCCTCATCAGGATAAAATGAAAAATTTGCCTTACGAACAAATTCTTCGAACTGGCGTTCAACCAAGCGCAAAACTGGTGTGGTATCAGTATCTGCCTCGTGAACTTGTTTCCATCGTCTCTCTAGCCTTTCAAGTACGAAACTGGCCGGTTCCTCGTCCTGAAATGCGTCTTGGATTTGTGTGGCAGTATCCGTTGCGGTTTGCCTGAATTCCTCAGACCATCTTGCAGCTTGCCATAAGCGCCCTTTGAGGAGAGAAGTGACTTGCTCTTGCACATTGCGCGTGGCAGGAACATAAACAAGCTGTATCGTCCCACGCTCGACAGCCATCACTTTCTGGCAATCGTCATCCCAATTGTAATTATCATCGAGTGTTCTTACCCAACGAATATCTTCATCAACACTACCACCTGGCGTACCGTCATCAGTCCAAATCGCTTTGAGTAAAATCCGAACTTTCAATGGCGCACCAGGATCAGAAGCCGCCATCTGCAAGAAAAACTCAGGAACCGCATCGCTTTCGCCATCAGCGATTTCAGGAAAAGAAAAAACAACATCAACTGATAGTGTTGCTCCAGATTGAAGCTCTTGTTGATCAGGTAGTAGATGAAAATCGTTTTGGCGAACAGTGCGCTGGGCAGGGGTAACACCAAAAAGACGTGATAGAGCCTGAAACAATGCGGTTTTACCAGCGCCATTACCGCCGACAAGAGCTGTAATTCCATCTTCAAAAGGTACTGCCGTGCCTTCAGGGCCGAAACACCGGAATCCCTTTAGTGTCACATTCTCGATTTTCAAGAGCGGCAATCCTCACGTTTTGTATTTAATATAGCTATTTTCTGCTCATCGTAGAGTTGCAGCGGGTATTTCACAATTTTCAGCAGATTAACCTGAACCACCATCAGCTTATTGTAAAGTGCTTTTATTTCCTATTGTCTGGCAACATTCTTAAACCAAATTGTAAATACGTATGCATGGACGGTTCCTTGGTCGTAGTCAAGCGGCGAAATGCTGGCGCGCATCCAATCCGCGCAGGGTTGGTCGATGGGATTGCACAAGGGAGAGCTGAAGTCTCCCTTTGCTCGCCTCCGGGGGCGAAACACTGGTGCGAGGGTTCCAAGGGGCTATGCAAATGCCCTTTGGCTATGGGATTCTTAGGGGCAGCTCGGAGGCTTCCTAAGTGGTGATTGAACGGCCAGACGTTCGTTGGCGCATGCACTGGCTCGATGCCAGGATCAGCGTCACAGGCCGGGGGTATCCAACAGGGGCGCGCAGCGGGCCCCTTTGGCAAGATTGCGTTGAACTAAGCGAAGCGGCAAATCGAAGATTTGTAG
This sequence comes from Pseudomonadota bacterium, assembly GCA_039714615.1. Lineage (GTDB taxonomy): Bacteria > Pseudomonadota > Gammaproteobacteria > JAAEPA01 > JAAEPA01 > JAAEPA01. The sequence goes on from JBDLIZ010000040.1 coordinate 1,668, forward strand.
TACAACGCACATCTTGCGTGAAACGCGAAACGTATAATCACGTAATACAAGAAGCGGATGTACTACACCTCTGCACTACAAGTACCCTACTCAAGAATTTGGACTGTAGCAAAAGGGGTTACCATCAGGATGGTGAGGTACTGTTGATTTCGTCAATTATCGATTCAATTGTTTTGGCTGCGTCCTTGTCATGGTCTTTGTTCGCACGGGTCAGCAACTTATTCAAGGTGGCAGGGAAGTCATGCACCCATGGATCATGACAAGTGTCCCGTAACTGAAGGTAAATTTCTTTAGTGCGAATGATTGACGGGACATGAAATTCGGAATGAATGCAATAATTTAGCAGAGTATATCCCAAAGATGGCCCATAGACGGAGAAATTCTCTTCGGCAAGATCCTCTCTGATTTTGATCGCACGCCCAAAGGCGTGTCCACCTTCTTCATGGTTCCCGGTTTCAGAAAGTAAAAATGACAGATTTCCGAGGCCTATAGCCAAGTCTAATCCATAAAGGGTGAAGTTCTCTTGAGCAAGAGCGTTAAATATAGAAACCGCACCCCCAGTTACGTGAAGTGCCCCAGCCTTTTCACCAGCTTCAAATAGGTGTTTAGAAAAATATTCGAGGCTTATAGCCCAATGAAGTCGATAGACCGGGTAATTCTCCTCAGCATTAGCTTCAAGTATCTTTACCGAGCGCCGAATGGCCTTGAGCGCCCCGATCTTATCGCCAGTTTTTAAAAGTGCTAAATGAAGACCCCTTAGGCTTATTCCCAAGTCTAATCCGTAGGCGGTGAAGTTCTCGTCTGCAAGAGAATCAAATAGCGCGACCGCGCGTTTACTAATTTCAAGCGCCCCGGCCTTGTCGACGGTCTCTAAAAGCTGGTTAGAAAGCGAACTCAGGCTTGTAGCTAAACTCGGCCCAAAGACGGGAAAATTTTCTTCTGCAAGAACCTCCCAGATTTTGACTGCACGCTGAATAGCTAGAAGCGCCTCGTTCTTGTCGCCGGTCTCAGAAAGACGGTTACAAAGATTATAGAGTTCTATGGCCAAGCCCCGCGCATGAGTATCGAAATTCTTTTTTGCGAAATACTGACTAATATTGACTGCACGCTGAATAGCTTCAAGCGCACCGGCCTTGTCACCGGTCTCAGAAAGCAGGTTAGAAAGATTATGGAGACTAATACCAAAGTCTGAAAAATAGAAAGAGACATTTTCCTTGGGGAGTTTCTCCCAGATATTGACCGCGCGCTGAATAGCTTTAAGCGCTCCGGCCTTATCGCCGGTCTTGGAAAGGTCGAGGCAAAGCATGTCGAGACTTTTGGCCAAGTCTGGCCCAAAGACGGAGAAATTTTCTTTAGCGAGAACCTCCCAGATATTGACCGCGCGCTGAATAGCTTCAAGTGCTCCTGCCGTATCACCCGTCTTAGATAGGTTGAGAGAAAGATTATGGAGGTGATGGGCTTGTATTGGTGGGACCAAAGTTTGTTTTAAGCATGCTCTTAAGGCACAAATTACAAGTGGTCTAAGATGTGGCTCAAGGTCGGTTTTCGTTAGATGAGTGGCAATCCAAGCACTGTGTGTAGGATTATCCTGAATACTCAGACAGAGCGCATCAATTGGCCAAGGCTGCTTTAACTTGACTTTTGCGTCAAAGATCAAACGACCGAGCCTGGAAAAATTCTCAAGTAATTGTTGGTCATCTACTTTTATATTAACTCTTGTTCTGGAGAGTCCAATTACAGCGAATAACCACTCTGATTCCTGATTTTCCGCCCACCGCTCCAGACAATAGGACAAAAAATCTGCCGCCAAAATATCCGGTTTTAAGGCTGGTAGTTGCTTGTTCAACCATAAACTTAATTTTTTCAGGTGCTTAACTTTTTGCGGTGGGTAATCAAGCTGTTGCGGCTTGAGTTCACTGTTCAGCAAACGAATAGCTCTGTCATCCAATCCGTCCGTTATCGCCGCCATGGCTTTTATTAACAAAACGCATTCCGGCTCAAAGTCATTGTTAATGTCATGCGTTTTTCTAAATTGTTCTACCTCATTGCGGATTCGTCGTTCTTCACGTTTGCTTAGGTGACGTATGACGTCTTGATCTTTTAATCCCATAAGGGGGTCTTTAACCTGATCCCCTTGTTCCAAGAAATAGACGGCCAGAGCGATGATCATCAACGGTGTAGATTGCAGCGATTGCTGTTTTAACCAGGCGGTCAAGGTGGTTTTTTCGATGGGTAAGGGTGATTTTTGAATTTCAGAGGATTTTTGGTGGGTTAAGTGGATTTTTAAATCTTGTAGCCTATCCCAGGCGGCATTCATCAGATTCCACTGTTCGTCCTTCGTTCTCAGGCCAAGTAAGTGTATGGGTGTATTGACAAGTCCGGGTGCTTCTGTCGTAAGAGTCTGGAGATAATCTCGGTTACGGCTGAGTAATAACACGCGCACCTTTTTTCTCATCTCGGGCATGTTTTTTACAGCGCGTACTAGCTGAGTGACAAAGTGCTCACGATGTTCCGGGTAGTCAATGATTATAAGGAGACCCATGCGACCAACATACCAATCACCCACTATATCAAGGTCTGTTTGACCCGCTTGCCAGCCTTGCTCAAGGATTTCTTCAGCGAAGTGAAACGCCAAACGCGTTTTTCCAACGCCACCTTCACCGTATATCAATTGGATACTTCTATCCGGCGGAGAATCCAACCACCGCTGTAATTGAGCGATTTCACGCTCACGACCCATGAAGGGAGTTAAGTGATATTGCCATTCAAGAAGCGTGGCGACATTGTCCAGGCTGAGATTGTCGCTTTGATTTAGAATGCGTAAATATTTCTCTCCCGGCTTCTCTTCTATTTTGAGGATGTCGTTTTCCCTGCAGATGCTTAAACCATCTCTGTGTTTACCTGCTGTCTGAGTCTGTGGTTCAGGGCAGCTATCTATTGTCACGCCTTCTAGAAGCGCATCAACAGCATCTTCATGCCCTTTAATGCCGTAAAGCGATGCTCCCTGTTCACGCGCGAACTTTATATATCCCCAAAGATACCGTTTTTTAGTAACCTGACTGAGCCTCGCAGAGACTTCAAATGCTTTCTGAGCAAAACCATCCTTTGGAGTACCCTTTTCAGCAACTTTTTTCCATGCTCCCCTTGTGTTGAAGCCAATTGATTTAAGCTTATCCTGGAATTCATTTCGTACCGGATAGGGGACATTGTTCACCCAGTGATAAAAAAAATAGCAATCAAACCGTTCACCCTTTGACTTACCATTTTCATCAACGGTTGTAAGTGCCGGGGGCTTTTTCATTGCATCCGATGTTGCGCGGACTGCCTCAAGAATTGAACGATATAGTTTCTCGAATTTTGGTGGAAGGGGAGCCTTCAGATCCATAAAGCCTTAATTATTAGCCCTTGTTAGAATCGAAAGAGCTACGCTAATGCGCAATTTACTCAATAGGATACATGCACCAGCCGCCATAAACTAACCGTGATACAGATATGATTAAACATTTTCAAGAGTATATCGTTTATTTTGAAGATCACGGATGTGTTTTTCCCATTCCCTGGTGTCTAACACGACTTCATCTTTGAAAGTTAGACCTTTTTCTTGGGCATATTTCCGCATAGTATCGACTCTTACCTTCATCGTAATTTCGCCGTAATACTCAAGGCATGCGAGGTACATTGCGCGTGATAAGAACTCTCCTCTTGGGATATCAAGACCCACGGCAGTTCGATTAAAGAAATCACGAATCTGTTCTTCAAAATCATCACTGTCGACGGTGATGCTCGTTTTTTTCTTCTTTTTTGCCATTGTGAAAGTCCATTTTCACTGTTTTCTGAATAAGGCAATCCTAGTAAACCAAGTTCGCTTAACACAAATTTGACATATTTGTCAAGGCGCGATCTGTCCCCAAATTGGGGGCGGGCCATCCCCCGACAAACCGCGCGTTGCTCAGTAGAGTGGTCTAGCACCAAGACAGAAATCACTTAGGAGTGACCGAATGAGAAATTCATCTACGAAATCACTGTCATTTGTTGGGTTGGGGGGGAAAGTGGATCGTACGATCCACACGGAAGTGAACCTAGACCCTACGGATGAGCTCAATCGACAATTGAAAACCCCGTTTGTCTTTTTCAAGCGAGAGCTATTCGGTGACGAGTTGCCGGATTGCGTTTTAACTCTGACACACCAAAGCAGACGCACACTCGGATACTTCCGTCCTAATGGGTTCAAGCATAAAGACGGAACTGTGACCGATGAAATCGCGATGAACGCACGCATATTTCTTTTCGATGATCTGTCCTATGTGCTTTCCATCGAGGTTCACGAAATGGCCCATATGTGGAAACACCATTTTGGGAAGAAGCGTACAAAAGGCGGTTATCACTGCAAAGAATGGGGCGTAAAAATGGATGAGTTGGGCCTGCCACCTTCCAATACTGGGAAATCTGGTGGAAAGCGCACCGGCTACCAGATGATGCACTACATCGAGAAGGACGGCCCATTCGATCTAGCTTGCCAGAAACTGCTCTCCCAGGGCTTTGCAATGAGTTGGGGATTTGCGCAGCAACAAGTCATTAACCGTAAACGCTCACCCCAAGATCAAAAAAGAAAATTCAAAACAAAATACACCTGTGCAGTCTGCGGTCTGAATGCCTGGGCGAAACCAGACGCCAAGCTGGCCTGCGTGACCTGTGCAGTGCGGATGCAGGAGAAAAACTTATGAGCACAGTCGAACGAACCCAAGCTCAGGGAATGGGTGGACAGCCCATGGATGGGGAGATATACCGGCAGCGTGAGACACAAGCGGAGCCTGTGATCGATGCACGGGATAAGGTGCTTTCCGAATGTGCCAAGGCGCAAGCCCTGGCACCTAACCTGGGAGGTGCGGCTCTTCCCAGTAGCGAACTCGACACGGATATTGAAGATTTGGTTGCCATAGTGGCCACGTTGCTACCGGGGAAAATTAAAGCCTTGTGGCGAGCCATCCGTGCCCTAGAGGCGTTTCGGGTTCACCATGGCATCACCCGTGAACCGGTCGTTCCACATATATTGCTCAGTGTCATGATCCTGCTGTGCATGATTCTGGGCGAGTCGGTGATCAATGCCTCCTTCTTTCAGAACGCATATATGGTGGCGTCTCCTTTCGCGGCACTTCTTCTCAGCACGTTGATCTCCACCACCAATGTGGCCGTCAGTGTGTGTGCCGGATATTTCATAGGGCGGTGGCGCGAATATGGGCATAATGCGGTGGATTCCGATGCTCCGGAATTTGCCCAGCGCCGTGAGCGCGCCGGACAACAATTTGTGGCCTACGTCCTGGTCATGGCCCTGTTTCATATCAGTGTAGGTCTAGTCCGGGTGCAGGAATCCCTTGATCCTGTTCAACACTCTCTGGAGAGCTACAAGGCATTACTTACCACCCCCGAGGCTTTATTTCTGGTCTTGATGGGTGTGTGCATATCGGTCCTTGCCTATCACAAGGGGAAAACGGCCTTCGCTGATCCCTATCCGGGCTATGGAGGGCGTGCCCATGCAGTGTTAGAAGCAGAAGAAGACCTGCTGGACCTCCGGGAAGAGATTGCACAACAGCTCGAAGAGCGCTTTGATGAGGCCGAAGAAGCCGTTGAAAAAACCGCCAAGACGACTAAACGGGCCTACGAGAAATACAACAAGGCGGTGACCGCCAGCCAGGAGGCCCGGCGCACACTGGAGCGCAAGGTTAGGACCGCTGAAAGCGGGTTGCGGGCTCGGATTGCTCAACTGGCTGGCTATCACAGCGCCGTGCGGGGCAAAGAGGCTCCGGCCCCCGAGGCTATTCCTGATCATCTAGTGTCCTTTGAAGAGTATCTGGATGTGGTGGAGATTCCGGCGTTTGCGCACCCACCCGATGTGAGCGCCAGTAAGGCGCGACTGGCCAAGGCCAGGGCCGAAGCCCAGGGGCGCTTGAGCAATGAATTCCAGACTTTGTTTCAGACCATTGAAGGAGAGCTGTCATGAGACGACGGTACAGAAAGAACAGAATAAAACTGATCGCTTCCGGTATCGCGCTTGTCATCGGAATTGGCGGGCTCGGCTATGCTGCCCTGCAAGTCTATGGCAAGGCCACGCCGGATCAATATGGCTGCTTTAACGAAGTGCCTCAATCACAAACACTGGTGCTGCTGGATGCGAGTGACCCGCGTTTCAATGAAGAGCAAGCGCGCTCCTTACGCACCTATTTCGACGGACTCTATGACCGGCTGGCCTTTAACGAACGCCTGAGCATCTTTACCAGCGAGGGCGATCAAGTCGCCTCGGTCGCAAGGCCGCGCATTCATCTCTGCGGTCAGGCAAGCACACCGGAACAACATGAAGCGGTGGGCGCTGGGGCCAGTCAAGCAGGTTACTTGCAAAAACAACGTCAACGCCTATACGACAAGATACTGGCCCCGGAGCTGGATCAGCTCTTGTCAGCCAAGCCGGTTGAATCCCGACGTCAGCTTTATCAGTCACCGATCCTGGAACTGATTGCCGATCTTTCCCGCTCGGCGCATCTTAAGCCCGGCAGCCGCCTGATCATTATCAGCGACCTGCTGCAAAACTCCGACAGCGCCCGGTTCTGCCGGGTCAAGGGTCACATGCCCCGCTTTGCAGTTTTTAAGAAACGCCCTGTCTATGAAGGCGTCAAGCCGCAATCATTGGAAGGCGTCGACGTCGAAGTGTTGATGTTCCAACGATATGGCTATGGTGAAGGAGGTCTCCGCTACTGCCGCGACGAAGAGGAAATCAGGTCCTTCTGGCACGATTATTTTCTCGATAGTGGCGTGAAGGACCCACGGTTTATCCGCATTCGCCTTGGGATCACGGGAGCCTAGCCGCTCATGCAAACCGCAAAGACGCCACGGCCTAATCTGACCGGTCTAACCATTGTCACCGCTCTGTTGGTCTGGGGGGCATTTCGGACCGGTCCGCTCACAATTCAGGGCGAAGTACAAACGCTGCCCGCCATGCTTGGCGTGGGGGCCGCTCTGGGTGTCTTGCGCTTGGTGATTGAAATCCTGACGTTGGCAGCGAGATTTATCGACTGGGCCGCATCTCAAGAGCCGACCGGCAAGGACGGCACGGCGCGCTGGGCCAGGGCGAACGACCTTAGAAAAGAACGCGTCCGCAAGAAAACCGGTCCGTTCTGGGGGCGCACGGTCCTTGGACGACAGGTGCCGCTGTTCATCGATTATGTCTCGAATGCCTTAACCGTGGCCCCCGCCGGGTCAGGTAAAGGAATTTGCACGGTTGTTCCCGCAGGCCTGTCGATCCGGCACGCCAAAGTCTTTGGTGATTTTAAGGGTGAGTTGATCTGTATCCTCAAAGACCCCTTAGAAAAGCGGGGCGAGACGATCCGCATCCTGAATCCGGGCGGTTTGTGGCAAGAACATATTGGCAAAGAAGACAGCTACAACCCGGTCGACATGATTGTAGATGATCTACACCGGCCAGGCGGATTGCGCGATGTCCCCGATGATTTGCGTGAACTCACCGCGCAGATTTTGTCGGAACCTGCGCAAACGGAGGGCGAGAACACTTATTGGAGGGAAGGCTCGCGCCGCGCCATAGCTGATGCGATTTTATTGGAGGCCATGGTCGAGGCGTATGACGCCACGCTCTCATCCGTGGCGTTGCTGATTGAAGACCGCGATGCGCTGGAGCGCAATCTGCGCTGGGTCGTCGGGATCGACCTCGAAGGCAAGGCCTTGCCCGAAGGCCCGATGCCAATCGAGCGGACCGCATGGGCGGGGCGGCACGATCCCGAGGATGTTGCCGAGTTTGCGAAGCTGGTGCGCTCGCGCGCGGCGAATCTGCTGGCCTTGATGTGCAACGTCGACAGCAAGACATTCGATTCCTTCATCAGCGGCGCGCAACAGGCGCTCGCGCCCTTTGCCTTTGGCCGCTTGGCCCCGGCGATGCGGCGCTCGACCTTCAGCATGAATGATCTCAAGGACGGCAGTAAACCCACCAACCTGTTCATCGTCGCCGATGCGAGCCGCATGGAGGCCTATAAGGCCTATATCGGCCTGATACAGTGGTGTGCCATGACTGCAATCAAGCGTCATCCGAATAAATCTAAACCCGTGTACTTCATTATGGACGAAGCCACAAATTCTAAAGTACACGGCCTGGACAGCCTGCTAACGTGGGGCCGTTCCTATGGGCTTCGTATGCATTTGATTCTACAGGATTTATCGGCATTTGAGCGCATCTATGGCAGGACTGTACTGGAGACGCTCCTGTCCGAAACCGAGATTAAACAGTTTCTGCCCGGCCAACGCTCCCCCAAAACCCTGGAGATGATCAGCAAAATACTGGGGGAGCAAAGCGTGATGAGCGCCAGCCTGTCGCCGCACGCACTTGGGCTCCACGAACAGATGAGTGAATCGGCGCGTGTGCTGATGACTGCCGACGAGGTGCGCCGGAGTCAATACGGTCTCTTACTGGTGCGCCGTGCCCGTCCGGTACTCATCGAACCGGTTTCTTATGCGGAAGTTCACCCCTGGCGCAGACAGGCCGGGATCAATCCCTTTTACGGAAAACCCTTCCGCAAGCGGGTCAAGCTTAGAGTGTAACAAGCATGGTAAACGACCAATGACCTACTACACACATAAAAGACTGAGACCCTGGCGGATTGTTGCCATGGCCTTGCGTGGACTTGTCAGTCTGCTCAGCATTTGGCCGCTGCTGCTTATAGCTGCCTTTTTTCTCTCGCCGGTCGGTCCGCACCTACGCTGGCAATATAGCTACCAACTGCATGGTGTCCACCGCCATTATATTGCGTGCGAATATATCGGCTCGCGCGGTTTCGTTTACGACATGCGCAATGGCGATTGCCCGTTAATCACGATTATCGACCGACGTGTGATCAAGTGATGAATACATTTCATGCGCTTGCAAGGAAATAGTCTTTACCTGGCAAGTACGACCCATCGATTACGAAACCAAAGCCACAACAGGAGCAACACATCTATGACACAGCAAGACAACAATGCAGCAGGAAGAAGGCCGGATTTTATCGCCTACAACGTTCAGGAATCCCGAGACAACAAAGTTTTTTGGAACAAGGTTGGGGCTGCCTGGAGACACCAGGATGGGCAGGGCTATGACCTTCATCTCGAAAGCATGCCCCTCGATGGCCGGGTGACCCTGAGGGAGCTGCGGGAAGAACGCATGCAGGGGTATGAGGATGAGCGCCAGGCCCAGGGACCGGAACAACCCAATACGAGGAGCCGGAATCGTGGACGGACGCGCTAGCGCTCCACGATCCATTGATCGGCGTGCAGTTCACAGCTCCGGAAGAAACCGGATTCCAAGGCGAAAGCGATAAGAAATACAAGGTCTATTCGTTTGGATCGGAAGATAGAAGTCCGTTTTTTATTGTCAAGCGAATGAAAAATATGCTAAGTGTTCTCCTTTTGTTCTTATTAATTAAGGAGAAAACAACAAAGTAAAGAAGGAAGAGAGATGAGATGAAAGACAGCCCCCCAAGAAAGAATGAAACCACGCGCGATGCACCGATGAGTCCTGGGGAGGACATCATAACACCGCTCACACTCGATCCCGACAAATACCGCGAACACCTGGATGAGTTCGATCTGAGCGAAGAGCAGCAAAATGAGTTACTAGAAACACTTTGGAATATCATGCGCACCTTTGTGGAGATCGGATTCGGGCTGGATTCAGTCCAGATATTTTCGTCTCCGATGATCGAAAAAGCTCGCAGGGATTCAGGAAATACGGTAGGAATGAAGGACAGCACCCAACACTTCAACAAGGCTGCGCTCCATAATGCGTCCAGGGAGGAAAGTCATGAGTGAAAGAACGATGAGCGACAAGAAGGCCGTCATTTATTGCCGTGTTTCCAGCGCGAAACAAACGACGCGCGGCGATGGGCTCGGCTCCCAGGAAACCCGCTGCCGGGAATACGCAAAATACAAAGGCTATAGCGTCGAGACCGTATTCAAGGACGATATGACCGGTAGTGTTATCAAGCGTCCTGGCATGCAGGCTATGCTCAAACATTTACGCAAGCATCGCCGTGATCCGCGCGTGGTCATCATTGATGACATCTCGCGGCTGGCCAGAGGCATCGAGGCGCACCTGCAGCTCAGGAGCGCAATTGCGTCCGCTGGGGCCACGCTGGAATCGCCGTCCATTGAGTTTGGCGAGGATTCCGACTCCATCCTGGTAGAAAATCTGCTGGCCAGTGTCTCGCAACATCAGCGGCAGAAGAACTCCGAACAAACGCTTAATCGGATGAAGGCGCGCCTGATGAACGGTTATTGGGTCTTTCAGGCACCGGGGGGCTATCGCTATGAACGCACCGCCGGTCAGGGAAAAATCCTGGTCCGTGACGAACCTCTGGCCTCTATCATCCAGGAAGCCCTCGAAGGCTACGCGAGCGGGCGCTTTCAAATCCAGGCGGAAGTAAAGCGCTTCCTGGAAAGCTTCCCGGAATACCCAAAAGACCGGAACGGAGACGTTCGCAACCAGCGCGTAACACAAATTCTAACCCGCGTAACTTATGCTGGTTACGTGGAAGCCCCAGAATGGCAGGTCAGCTTGCGACCCGGACGCCATGAAGGGCTGATCAGCTTCGAAACCTATCAGAATATCCAACGCCGCCTCCAAGGCAACGCAAAGACTCCGGCCCGCAAAGACTTAAGCCGGGATTTTCCGCTTCGCGGCTTTGTCACCTGCGGGGATTGCGAGACACCGCTTACGGCCTGCTGGTCGAAGGGACGCCACGCGCACTATCCCTACTATTTGTGTCACAAGAAGGGCTGTGAGAGCTACCGCAAATCCATCAAACGGGAAAAGCTGGAAGGGGAGTTTGAAGCGCTTTTGCACGATATGCGCCCCACCGAGGGGCTGTTCAGGCTGGCACGGGCGATGTTCGAGGATTTGTGGAACCATCGGCTGGAATTCCAGAAAAACCGGAGTAAGTCGCTGGAAGCTGAAATCGTAAAGGTGGACAGAAAGATCGAACAATTCCTCGACCGGATCGTTGAGGCCGAGTCACCGACTGTGATCAGCGCCTACGAAAACCGCATTCAGAAGCTGGAAAAAGACAAGGCCGCAATGCAGGAAAAAATCGCTTCGTGCGGGAAACCCGTCCGAGGCTTTGATGAAACTTTTCGAACCGCTATGGAGTTCCTCGCAAAGCCGCATAAACTCTGGGCTTCTGACGCGTTGGAAGACAAGCGGGCAGTGCTGAAGCTCACCTTTGCGGACCGGCTGGCCTATGTTCGGAATGAGGGATTTCGAACCGCAAAAACGGCCTTGCCCTTCAAGGTGTTAGGTGGCTTTTTAAGCGATGAAAACAAAATGGCGCGCCCGGAGGGATTCGAACCCCCGACACCCTGGTTCGAAGCCAGGTACTCTATCCAGCTGAGCTACGGGCGCAATGAGGAAGGCCCTCTATTCTAGTTCGAATCCTTGGGGCATTGCTACCCTTTCAGGATCTTGCACTAGCTAGAAATTAATCCCTCTTGGTCACGCCATCACCCGATCACAACCATTACTTACAGACCCATAGATGGCTATCGATGACATTTTTGCTTGTTGTTTGCCGCCACATTCCTGTTTCCGCCTCGCATTGAAGTACTTGTGCAAGTTGATTGGCCGCGGATAAACGCAGCTGCTGCCACTTCGCTTGGTAGGGTTCGAGATGATAGAAGGGTGCTGCCTCTAGCCCCCAGGTGTTATGCATAACGGCAATATTCCTCCAGTGATCTACCGCACCGACCAAGCTGCCACTCTTCAATTCTTCAACCATAGACCTGAGTTGCTTATGTGCTGCAGGCAGTACCAGAGAGGCTGCTACGTCACGGTTGTTTTCAGACCACGCAGCCAGTATTTTCTCTAGATCTTGAAATCGTTCAGCCTGGTGCAAGTATAAGTTGTGATTTTCCGTTGGATCTGATTTCAGGTCATAGGCCTCTAACCAGGATTGGTCGCCACTAATATGTCTGATCAATTTTCGATCCTTACTTCGTACCATGGTGATACGGTTTTGCATCTGGGTCTTTGGCGTTGTCCAACCTTTGCGGGTTGTTTCGGCGAAGACATAGTCTCGCAAGCTCGATTGTCTGCCCTCGATCAAGGGCCGCAGGGAATGACCCTGCATGGCGGGCGTTATTTTAGTCTTGTGAAATCCAAGGAGCTCAAGCAGGGTGGGCATGATGTCGGTGCTCTGTACCAGGGCATCGAAACGTCCGGTCAGTGATTGGTTCGGCAAACGAATCATCAAGGGAATATGCGTTAGCTCATCGTAGAGCTTGCCGTCGTAGCTGGTTGAGGCATGGCCAACCCAGCCGTGCTCTAAGAGCTCCTCGCCATGATCCGCCGAAATGATCACGATCGTTCGATCGAGCAGCCCAGTTTCGCGCATACGTTCGATCGCACGACCCAAGCGCTGATCGACGTCCGCCACTTCTCCATCGTACAGGGCCCTAATCACCGGTATGTCTTGCTTGGTAAAAGCCACTTTTCCTGCATGTCGAAACGAGACCTGGACATCGTGTGGTCTAAAAATAGCATAGTGGTTTCGCACCGCATCTATGCCCTCACTACTCTCGAAAGTGCCCGCCCAACGGGCAAGATTAGGGTCAGATGGGGTATAGGGTAAATGGGTTTCTTTGGTATGGATCCAAGCAAAGAAAGGTTTCGTATCCTCGCTTTTCTCTTCGATGAGACGCTCTAGCCCGTCTTTTTTTCTCAGGCCATGTTTAAATCCTAGATTTCTGTGGCTTGGTCCTTTGATGGCTTGTCCCAATACTTCGTACCCTTGTTTCTCGAATATACGCAAGGGTGAAGCCATTTCTTCGTCATAGAAACTATAGCGTCCGTTTTGCGCGTGAACCGATGGGTAATAGCCGGTAAGCATTGATACGATACCGGGGCTGGTCCATGCTGAGGTTGCGAATGCATTCTCAAACACCAGCGACTCCTGGGCAAATCGTTTCAGGTTTGGCGTGGTGTCTCGTTCATAACCGTATACTGACATATGATCCGGGCGCATGCAGTCCACGGTAATCAGCATAACGCTCCACTTAGTATTGTCCGTATCTGCAAAGGCCAATAGCGGTAAGGCCAGGAAACTTAGAAATACCATGCTCAGATGGTGAGTGAACCTTGTCCTAAAGCGCCTATAAATGGGGAAATAAGGCGAGAAAATCGAACAAGAGACATTAGTCTTGGTTGTCATATTCGGTTAAACAAGGGGCACCGGGGTCTGGTCTATAATCTACGGGGTCGGCATCGGGGTCTGGTCTATAATCTAGATTCTGGACATTCACTAGTATCAATAGAGCGCAGCGCCTTGTTAGCGCTCTCTCTTGGCCAATATTGTATGTGCTGATAATATACATTACATGTTTGACTGGGCACAAGTAACCGGCTTCGAATGGGATCAAGGCAACACTCGCAAGAGCACTGACAAGCATGGTGTGAGCCAAGCAGAGGCGGAACGCGTATTCTTCTTGTTTGTCTTTTTGCCCGTCTTCGGCGTTGCGACAATAGTGACATAGCGAGGCTATGCGCTTATTGTCGCGCCTTGAATACGAACGATCATGCGGCGCCAGTTGGGTAACTTATTTCGCTCGCATTCCTTATACAATTCAATCTGAGAAGGCTTATTATAAAAATTCCGCCTCATAAGCAACTGTTCCGTGTGCCATATCACTGTTTCGTAAATAGCTTTTTAAAGACTTTTTCAGACTCCTTGAGACCTTCTTCCGTAAGAGCTACCGATTTTGCCTTGCCTACGGGATTGGATATATAACCTTTTTCATGTAGCCGGTTCATAGCCTCCCAGTCAAAGGTCTTCCATACCCTTGCTCCATCATGCAAGGTCAAGTACAGCAGTCCAAGCACTGCTTCATCTACTTTCTCGTGATCGTGCTTCATATGGTCTTCCCGCTAGTCACCATTCCACTGGGTTCGCTATCTTCCATCACCGATTAGCCATTCCAGCAGTCCCGCAATGATAGCTAGAGCCAGAATTAGCCCAAGTACAATTATCCCTACACCGATCAGTGCGAATATGAGCCCCACTACAATTCCTATGAGGGGCAAGATAATGTAAACCGTTATTAAGATGATGCCCAAGCCCAGCAGCACTGCTGCGGCGTAGAACACCGCTCTCTCGATTGCACTGGTCAAAAGCTTTCCGTTGACCTCAATAATTGGAGGTGTACCTGTGTCGGTTTCGATTTTGATCAGCGTTCTTTTCATTTTGTGTCTAAAGTCCTATGCAACAAGCCAGGGCATGTGCAATCCACACTTTGGGTAAGAGCCTTCGAGCATAGCAACCATTCTCCGCTCGCACCGACTATCTCCAGGTCATTGGGTGCGGGGTTTCAGCAGAGCACTCGCCAGGTACGCCTCAACATGCCAAAGCTTTTTCTGTAACGCCCTTGTGGTCACCAAAGAGGGTCATTCGGGCTTATGACAGACAGCCTCAATATTATGCCCATCGGGATCTAGCACAAACGCACCATAGTAATCTGGGTGATAAATCTCCCGTATGCCTGGTGGACCGTTATCCTTGCCGCCTGCTTTCAGAGCGGCTTCATAGAATGCTCTGACTTTATCCCTATTCTGGCTCTGGAACGCAACATGGACTTGAGGCGTCGTGGTTCCTCCACCACAAATCCAGAAATCCGGCTTCCCACCGGCACCAAACCCAGCGTAGCCTTCTATTTCCATGATTAGCTCATAGCCAAGCGGTGCGAGTGCGGTTATGTAGAATGCCTTGCTCTTTGCATAATCATTGACCTTAAGTCCGATATGGTCAAGCATGATTTCTCTCCGATGATGGTTGTCTATCTGATTGGAGACGATTTTAGCATCTCATTGGTTAGACCGACGGCAGAGGTTGACAATACCAGCCCCTTGACTGGGTAAGCAAACATACCTATCTTTCTTGCAATAGATATTTCATAGCAGTCTCTTTCGGCAATACCATCAGCAACAATGTCTGAGAAATAGGGTGAAGAAAGGGCTCTACCGATATTTGACTCATCAATAAATACAGATAGACCCGTCGAATTGGCACCGACGTAAAACGATCAATACAGAAATATAACTTGCTTAACAGTGCCACGTTCACCCCGGTTAGGGAGAGTCTTATCCAATATGAAATGGCCTTGGGTAGGGAGATCATCCACCACGTCAATTGGGACCATCGATGATGAAGAAGGGCCATTACTCAATGGTTCCTTCCATCCGAATGCTCAAGAATTGTTAGACACGACCTGTCGCAGACTCTACAGATTTCTCAACTCTTCGGCTCAAACCCCATGACCGTCACTACAGGACCAAATTTACACCTAAACTCAGAACCATAGAAATCTTTATATCAATCTTGGGGGAGGCAATGCAACAATGACATTAAATGAAAGGCGATGTCAAAAGAAGCTGCAGAAAAAGAAAAAGAAGCGACAGCTCGTGAAAAAAACTGGCAGCATGGGCTTCGGGGCAAGAAGCACAGCGGCAAGCTATGCCAAATACCCCATATACGAATGCCTCGTCCCGAGCGGGTTATTTGAGAATGGGCTGGGGACGATCATCACCACCCGCCAAACTCCAAGCGGCGAGATAGCCGTTAGTGCCTTTGTTGTGGACGTGTTCTGCTTGGGTGTGAAGAATGCATTTTTCAAAGTGGCAAACGAGGAAACTTATCAAAATACAATAAAGCCACGGATTATGGGACCACATCAGGGACAATTTTTTGAGAATACGCATCCATCCTGCGTGCGAAAGATAATTGAAGGTGCAGCCGATTATGCAGGAGAATTGGGTTTTTCTCCCCATCCAGACTATAGAAGTGCCAAGGCTATCTTTGGCGACATTGAATCCGGTGCGTGCCCTGTAAAATACGATTTTGGGCAAGAAGGCATGCCCATGTACATCAGAGGACCCCATGAATCCACCAGTCAAGCAAGAAAAATAGTGGAGCAGTTGGACAGGCGATGCGGTGAGGGGAATTACCACTATCTCGTGTCGTTTGATGACGGCACACCCTGAATAGGCACCTAATCTGGCGGGCGGGACTTTTAACCATAATAGACAATAGGGGACAGACCACGTTTATCTACCCGTAGACAATAGGGGACAGACCACGTTTATCTACCCGTAACCTACAGGTGCTTGGCAAAACGGGCGCGCTTTTCATAACTCAAGCTCCTGTTGCCCTGTCCCACTATCAGATTTTACCGGGCGCCCTGGACTACCTCATAGACAATAGGGGACAGACCACGTTTATCTACCCGTAACCTACAGGTGCTTGGCAAAACGGGCG